>JAGHBF010000056.1 GCA_021161165.1 Candidatus Aminicenantota bacterium | reverse complement strand
GCCCCTCCCAAGAGAAGCAATTGTAGAAGGAACAATAATGGATTCCTATGCTGTTTCGTTTGCTTTTTCTTGTGTAGTTTTGATTAAAATAATAAAATTTTTTCTTTTACTTTTTTTATTTTTGTTCTATTATATAGATATGTTGGAGGAGAAGGATAAAATATTGCTTTTAAAAATTGCAAGAAAAAGCATTGAAAATTATTTCTCTATAGGGAAAGAATATGTTCCTGAGTTGCAGGGAAAAATTGCAGAACCAGGGCGGGCATTTGTTACATTGAAGGAATATGGAAATTTGAGGGGATGTATTGGATATGTAGAGCCAATTTATCCTCTGGGACTTACAGTTTCCAAAGCAGCTATTGCTGCAGCATTTTCTGACCCGAGATTTCCGCCACTGAGCAGAGATGAACTTGAAAGCATTGATATTGAAATTTCAGTTCTAACAGAGCCGAGAGAGATTAACAATCCAGAAGAGGTTGAAGTAGGGAAACATGGTATAATAATTGAAAAAGGATTACAGAGGGGGTTGTTATTGCCGCAAGTTCCAGTTGAATATGGGTGGGGACTGGAGGAGTTTTTAACCAATGGATGTTTAAAGGCTGGACTGGAACCAAATTGCTGGAGGAGAGATGCAAGAATTTATGTTTTCGAAGCAGAGGTATTTTCTGAGAGAGATTTTTTAAAAAAAGATGCCTATAATAAAAATAAATAAATTTAAGGAGAGGAAAAGTGTTTGGTAAGAGCAATGAGCTTATGGGAATTGACATTGGTTCCTCAAGTATTAAACTGGTTTACCTGAAGCCCAAAAAGAAAAAAGGGAAAAAAATTTATGAACTTAAAAGCTTGGGAATGGTGCCCCTCCCAAGAGAAGCAATTGTAGAAGGAACAATAATGGATTCCTATGCTGTTTCAGATGCGCTTATGCAACTTGTTTCCGAATCCCAAGTAAAGGTAAAAAATGTCGCTATTTCTGTTTCGGGTACTGCTGTTATTACCAAAAGAATGACAATTTCTGCTTCTAACCAGCAGGAACTGGAAGAGAACTTGACCTGGGAAATAAAACAAAATACACCTTTCTCACCAGATGATGTTCAAATGGACTATTTCATCCTTCCTTCTGAGGGAGAATATATGGAAGTTCTGCTCGTTCTCGCTAAGAAAGAAAAAATAGGTGAATATACAAGTGTGGTGGAGCAGGCAGGGTTAAAGCCAGTTCTGGTTGATATTGACGCATTTTCAATTTTTAATGCCTTTGAATACAATTATGAGCCATTTTTATCTAGTGTTTCTTCTATAATCCACATTGGTGCGACTCTCACAACAATAGTAATCATTAAGGATGGTTACCCAGTTTTTATAAGAGAGAAAGACCTGGGAGGAGATTTTCTGACCGAAACCATTCAAAAGGAATTTGGCCTCAGCCTTGAAAAAGCAGAAGCTGTGAAAAAAAGGAAAACTGCCGAAGGAATAACTCAGGCTGCCCTTCAGGGAATTATGGAGATGATTTTCAACGATATAAGCTCAGAGGTAGCCAAGACTGTGGAGTTCTTTTCCGGGCAGTTCCCTGGTTCTGAAATTGAAAGATTATATTTGAGCGGAGGAGGCTCTTTGATGGAAGGTCTTGGAGATTTCTTGGAGGGAAGATTTAACCTTCCAGTAGAGTATCTTAATCCATTCAGAAACATCGTTTATAACGAAAAGGCATTTTCCACAGAGGAACTCGAGAGCAATGCGCCTATATTCACTGTGGCTACGGGGCTTGCAATGAGAACCTTAGGAGGATGACATGATTAAAATAAACCTTCTTCAACCCGCGAAAAAGGAAATAGCCTTTGCTGCCCCTGGAGTGGCTGTGCCAGAGGAGGTGGAAGGCAAGGGCGTAAGGTATGATATAGCCATAATAGTGTCCATAATTTTTATAGCTCTTATAGGCTGGATGGCATATTCTACAACTTCAGAGCTAAAAAGGCTGGATGAGGAGATAGCTATAAAACAGCAGGAAAAACAAAAGCTTCAGGGGGTTCTTAAGGAATTGGAGGAGAATAAAAAGAAGAAAGAGACCCTGACTCAAAAAACCAAAGTGATAGAAGAGCTTATATCGAAACAGCTCATTCCTGTTAAAATGATGGACCTGCTTTCAAAGGCATTGCCTGATCAGGTATGGTTGACAAAATTGAAATATTCGGGTAACAGAGTGGAAATAGAAGGGAAAGCCCTGACCAATACTTTAATAGCTACTTTTATTTCAAATCTTGAAGATACTAATTTCTTCGAAAATGTAGATCTTATAAGTTCTAAAAAGGTTAAATCAAGGAATATGGAAGTCTACGAATTTCGACTCCGTGCTTCGATTGTAACCGGAGCGAAAGCTTCAGGAGGTAAAAAATGAACTTGAAGGAAATGACATGGCAGGGGCAATTAACATTTTTTATAGTTATTTGGTTAATAATTTTTGCTATCTTCTGGTTCGGATGGTACTCAGGTAAGAAGGGAGATATTGTTGTCAAAAGAGACCAGCTTGAGAGCTTAAAAAAAGAGGTGGCTCTTGCAAAAGAAAAGGAGAAGGAGCTCGCGTTACTCAAGAAGGAAAATGCTGAACTTGAGGCTAAATTAGAAAACCTTAAAAAAGTACTTCCTGAAAAGAGGGAAATAAGTAAGATTCTGAAAGATGTCCAGAAACTTGCTTCAGATGTTCATCTTAACGTTGTAAGCTTTGTGCCCAAGGCTTCCATAGACCGTGGTCTTGTTGCAGAATGGCCTATAAATATAGAAGTTTTGGGTAAATATCACGATCTGGGCTATTTCTTCGATAAACTGGGGAAATTTACCAGAATTTTTAATGTAGGGAAAATAGAAATCACAGCACTGGACAAACAATCAGCGACGACTACTATAAGAGCTAAATTTACAGCCTCAACCTATATTTTCCAGGAAAAGAAAATTTCAAAAAGAAAAGGCCGTAAGAGGCCTCGTAGGGGGTAAGAGATGAGAGGGTTTTTGATTTTAATTTTAATTTCGCTTTTCCTCTTTCCATTTGCGCTTATGTCTCAGGAGAAGGGGAAAGAGGAAAAGGCTATCGAAATCCAGAGGGAAAGGTATGATTATAACCCGCAGGGCAGAAGGGATCCTTTCCTAGACCTTCTGTCAGTTATGAGGCAAAGACACAGGAGAGGTTCCAGAGTTCAAGGGATAAGGGGAGTATATTCAGACGAAATAGTTCTGGTAAGTATAGCTAAAAGAAAAGATGGAAAGTACTTTGCCCTAATTCTTGATTCGAGGAACTTCCCTTATACTATTACTGTTGGCACAAAACTGGCAGATGGTGAGGTTATAAAGATAACTGAAAACGAAGTGGTTATAAGACAGATAACACGTAGCCCGGTGTTTCTTAAACCATATAAAGATATAGTTTTAAAATTAAATATGGAGGAATAGGATGAGAAAAACAATCCTATATCTATTGTTGATACTTTTGGGGACAGGATTCATCTTTGCAGGAGGAAAATTCGTTACACTTAAAAAATCCTTTACTAATGGAAAGGAAATAGTGGAATTACAGGGAGATTCTGTTCTTTCTCTCCCGAATTTTTATCCTTCTGCTAATGACCCAAGACTGGTGGTTCTGGAATTTGAGGGGATAGATGGGAAGGCGATACTTGGAGAACACAGATTCGATAAGGGAGTGGTAAATTCCTTAATGGCTACCCAGGAAAAGGGAGTATTAAAAATAGAGATAAGATTCAAAGAGCTTAAGCCATTTTCTATTTATTCAAAGGGGAATTCTATTGTATTGGAAGTTGAAAGTTCCACGGATACCCTGCTCAGTAAAAAGGTCGAAAAACCTGCGGGAACGGGGATATCAATTCTGAGAGATGTGTCACTTATAAACGAAAATGGAAGACTTGCAGTCAAACTGTATTTCAGAGGAGAAGTTCCTTCATATAGAGCCTTTATACTTAAAAAAGACCCTGCCCATGGAAAGCCAATTCGTCTCGTTGTTGACCTTATGGGAGCAAAAACGAGAACTAAAACCAAGATTATAGGAAAAGAGGGCGTGAGCAGAATAAGGGTGGCACAATTCAAGCCTGATGTGGCAAGAGTAGTTTTTGATATGGAAAAGATCCCCAACTATGTTATTGATAAATCCGCCAATGGGCTCCTGGTAAAATTTGGTGAGAAAGCTGTTTCTACAAAGGCTCTTGAAACTTCCAAAGTTACTTCTACTTCAAAAGCGAGGGCTGGAAATACGACCCCTTCTGGTTCTGTTACCCCGAAAGTATCTCAGAATGATAAACCCGTTACAAAATCTCAACAAGTTGGAAAATCCAATCCTGCTTCTTCGAGGACTGTAAAGAGAGACCTTACAAAAAAGAAAACCGCTACTACCTCTGCACCTGTACCCGAACCTCAATCTCAGCAGAAGGTGAGAGGTACTTTCAGCACGATTACAATAGGAGGAGGGGAAAAGAAATATTATGGCGAAAAATACACTTTCAGGTTTAAAGACGCTGATGTAAGGGACGTTGTAAGGTTTATTGCAAAACTCGCTAGCCTTAATGTTATTTTTGATCCTGGAGTTAGCGGAAAAGTAACTGCAGAACTTGTGGATATACCATGGGATCAGGCCCTGGACCTTATTTTGAGGACTAACAAACTTGGCTACATAATTGAAGGAAATGTGCTTAGAGTAGCACCTTTGCAGGTTCTGGCTCAGGAAGAAGAGCAGAGAAGGAAGATGAGAGAGTCAGCACTTCCTCTCAAAACCATAACAAGAACACTTAGTTATGCAGAGGCAAAAAATGTCAGAAGCATAGTTTCCAAACATCTTTCTCCAAGAGGCCAGATTGTTGTGGATGATAGAACAAATACTTTAATTATTAAAGATATTCCTGATAATCTTGAGATTATAGACAGGCTTATAGATACACTCGATACCCCCATTCCTCAGGTATCTATTGAGGCTAGGATAGTAGAAGTGAATACTAATTATACAAGGAATCTGGGTATTCAATGGGGATTTATGGGCTATGCTAATCCGTATTATGGCAATCAGACCAATTTAGTATTTCCCAATAAGGTCCTTGTGGATGGGACACCTATAGAAGGAGCAAATATAGGGGGATTGACCAATCCTCTTAATGGATATGCTATAAATATCCCCGCGCCTTCCTTTAATTCTGCTATTGGAATTTCCCTCGGCAATGTAACTGACTCTTTCGGACTCGATATAGGATTAACTGCCATGGAACAGGAAGGTTACGGAAGAATTCTCTCTGCTCCTAAGATTTCTACTCAGGACAACCATGAGGCCAGCATAATCCAGGGAAGACAGATTCCTATACAGTCAGTTGTTAATAACACCATAATGGTAAGATACGTTAATGCAGCTCTTGAACTTAGAGTTACACCTCATATTACGGCTGAAGGCACAATTATAATGAAGCTTAATATAATAAATAATACTGCTGATTTTGCTCATATTGTTCCACCTGGAAACGTTCCAATTATTACCCAGAGTGCCTCCACAGTTCTCATGGTTAAGGACGGAGAGACAGCCGCAATAGGAGGACTTTATAGGATAGAAGACAATACCACTGTGAATAAAACTCCTTTCCTCAGTTCCATTCCTGTTCTGGGGAAAATTCTTTTCAGGGGTAGCTCTATAACCAGAGAAAACAGGGAGTTGCTAATCTTTATAACCCCGAGAATAATAAAGAGATAGGAGGAGAAAATGAAAATAAAAAAATTGTTTCTCCCATTGTTAATTATGGTGGGCTTAGGTCTCCTTTTTCAGGGGTGCAATAAAATTTCCGATGAGTCTACTTCAGGAACCAAGCTTATCATAAGCAGAATTACGGGAATAAACTGGACCGACCAAGAAAGCGATGTTTTGTATTCAGATGTTGTAGTACAAAAACAGGATTCAACAACGGTTCAGGATGACCTGGCTAGAATTTACGTAATAGCCACTCCTTACAGCCCTGTAACAGATACAACTTCAGTTTATTACGATATAATACTTAGCAAATACCATGTGAGATATACCAGAACAGATGGAAGAAATGTGGAAGGGAAAGATGTTCCTCGTTCTTTCTGGGGAAGTCTGACTGTCAGAATTCCTGCTGATAGTACAGAGCATGATTTTGCAATTGTAGTTGTTAGGTCCAATGCAAAAATGGAAAGGCCTCTGGTTGAACTTACATATGGAGGAGGCCCCAAGGAAATAGAAACCGATGCAGAAATAGAACTTTATGGAGAGGATGTTGCAGGTCACAGCGTCTACGCAAAGGGAAATCTTCACATAGTTTTCGCAAATTATGCAAATGAAAGTCAATAAGGGGGAAAAATGAGAAAATTAATCCCAATTTTTGCAATATTGTTATTAATGGTAGGGTTTTATGGGTGCAGCAGAAACCAGGCTCCCACAGCTGATAATCCCTTTGGACCATCAACTTCTCATGTAGTTATAAATCTTTCTGCCCATCCGTCTGTTGTTCAGGCACTTGATAATTTCAGAAATACCTCTTCAAACATTTCTGTTGTAAAGGCTAAAATATACGATTTTCAAAAGGGGCCTCTTTCAAATGTTACTATATTCTTTTACATTTCTGATGTAAGCATCCCATTTACTTCTCCCAATAGTGATTGGTCATGCGCTTATATCGGTTCATGGGGTAATATCAACGGAGACCAGACAAAATCAGTAAATGCTGTTACAGACCTTTCAGGGGTGGCCTCAATCACCTATACTCCTCCACCAGCCTCTGGGATGAAGGTCGTCTGCGACACTGGAGAAGTGGACCCTGACACAGGGGAACCTGTGTATGTTTACTACAATGTGGATTACATTACTGTTTACATAACTGCCACATGGAAAGGTCAGGAATGGCCGGATGGTTCCTTTGGGGATGTAAGTGCAATTGTGCCTATTAAAGTTTTAAGGTAATGGAGAGAAGAGAATACATAAAAAAAGCTGAAGAGCTTGAATCTCAGGGAAAGATAGATGAAGCTATTGAAGTATTAAAGGAGTGCAGAGAAGTTTACCCCGAATTTCTCGTTGGTAGGCTTTTTCTGGCAAGACTCCTTTACAGTAAGGGAGAGATAACAGAGGCCTTCTCTGAGGCAAATTTTATTCTTCAAAGAACTCCCGATTCTCTCGGAGCCCTTAACCTTCTGGCGCAAATTTACATGGATAGGGGAGAACTTCTAAAGGCAAAAGACACTCTCCTTAAAATAAAATTCCTTTCCCCTTTCAACGAAGAAGTAAACGAGAAAATACAGCTGGTGGAAGAGAAAATACTTGAGTCTGTGGGTGAACAGACCGTAAGAGAGAAAGTCCCATTTGAGATAGAAGAATCATCTGAAGAATTGGATGTGAAACTAACAGAAGAAGAGTTTTTTGTAGAGGAATTTCCCGAGGAACAAATTCCTGTCCCTGGAGATGAAGTGAAATCTGGGCAGGAGCCGGAAGAGAAGAGTTCATTTATTGAGGAGGAATTACAAGAAGAAGAGCTTTCCAAAGAAGATTTGATGGCAAGCACCCTGAAGGGCGAACAGGAAGTATTGCTCTTGGAAGAAGAGGAATTTCCCGAAGGAAAAGTACCTGGAGATAGTGAGTTAGGGGATGTTAAGAAACATGAAGAGCGAGAGAAAAAAGAAGAAATTTTCTATACTGATACGATGGCTCAGGTACTCTTAAAACAGGGCGAAGTGGATAAAGCAGAGGAGATTTACCTCCAGCTTTATCAGAAGCACCCAAAAAAATATGGGAGAAAACTCACTCTTTTGAGACAAATGAAGGCTTTAATTGAACTTCAGAAGAAGATAGAGGTTATAAAAAATGGAATTAGAAAATAAGCTTCAGGAAATAATGGATGAAAATCCCGAGCTTGAAATGATTATTCTTGTTGCCTCTGATGGATTGCCTATTTCTTTCAAAACAAAAATGGATAATGACGTCGAGGAAACTTCAGCCAAAGCCATGGCTCTTTTTAACAATGCATCCTCTATAGGGTTTTCAGATCCGGAAAAAATTTTATTGGTAACAAAAGAGAAGAAGTACCTGTATATAAAGCCCATTCAGGAGGACATTTTTCTGATAGCAATTTTTGCCTCGACTCTTCCTGGGAAGACATTGTTCTATCTGGACCTTTTTTCTTCTGAAATTTCCATTTAAAAACTTTGTCCCT
The DNA here is from genome assembly GCA_021161165.1 of Candidatus Aminicenantota bacterium. Lineage (GTDB taxonomy): Bacteria > Acidobacteriota > Aminicenantia > S016-38 > S016-38 > S016-38. The sequence goes on along the minus strand of JAGHBF010000056.1, from coordinate 3,426 downwards.
GAAAATTCTGCTGGTAAAATAAGTGGAAGGAGGTATTAGTGAAGTTAGAAGAGATTAAGGAACTGGTTGAATTCATTTTAGGAAAAGATGTTGGAGAATTTGAACTGGAAGTAGAGGGATTAAGGATTAGGCTTGTAAAGCCAAAACCAGAAATCAAAATTATGGAGTCTACGAAAAATCCCACCCCGGCAGTAGTTTCTCCTTCTGAAGTGAAGGAGCCAGCCAAACAAGAGATGAAGAAATCAGATGCTAACGTTCACTACATCACGGCCCCAATGATAGGAACCTTTTACAGAGCTCCTGACCCTTCATCTCCTCCCTTTGTTAAAGAAGGAGATCATGTGAGCAAAGGAGATGTCCTGTGTATAATCGAAGCTATGAAATTGATGAACGAGGTCGAATCGGATGTGGATGGAACAATTAAAGAAATACTTGTGGAAAATGCCCAGCCTGTGGAATATGGCCAGAAACTTTTTGCAATAATACCTGATTGAGAAGATGATAAAAAAGCTTTTAATCGCTAACAGAGGGGAAATCGCCCTTAGAATTATGGCTTCTGCAAAGGAACTCGGTATAAAAACAGTGATTGTTTATTCTGAGGCAGACAAAAACTCCATGCCAGTTCAACTTGCGGATGAGGCTTACTGTATAGGACCAGCATCTCCTTCCGATAGTTATCTTAATATTCCTGCCATTATGACTGCCGCTGAACTTTCAGGAGCGGATGCAATCCACCCCGGTTATGGATTTCTTTCAGAAAATGCTAGGTTTGCAGAGATAGTTGAAGCTTCTGGTCTTGTTTTTATTGGCCCCTCACCCAAGCATATTCAGTTAATGGGAAATAAACAGGAAGCAAGAAAGACAATGGAGTCCCTGGGAGTCCCTATCCTTCCTGGCAGCAATGGTGTGATAAAAAGAATCGGAGACGCGAGAAGAACTGCGGAAAAAATAGGATATCCTATAATCCTGAAGGCAGTAGCCGGTGGTGGGGGAAGGGGGATGAGGATTATAAATACTCCGGTAGAACTCGAAGAGAATTTCACAACCGCTCAGAGAGAGGCCTACATGGCCTTTGGTTCTCCTGACCTTTACATTGAAAAGTACATAGAGAGAGCCCATCACGTGGAAGTGCAGGTTATAGGGGATGGGAAAAAAGCAATTTCCATAGGTGATAGAGAATGTAGCATGCAGAGGCGTCATCAGAAGATAGTTGAAGAGGCTCCATCTCCTTTTATTTCTGAAGAGACCCGTCAGAGGATGCTCGACGTTGTGGAGAAGGCTGCCACATCTCTAAAATTAAGGAGTCTTGTGACATTTGAGTTTCTGGTAGACCAAAAGGAGAATTTTTATTTTATTGAAGCCAATACAAGAATTCAGGTTGAGCATCCAGTAACAGAGCTTGTAACATGGGTGGATCTTATAAAAGAACAAATTTTGATAGCTTCAGGGGGAAAGATGACAACCAAGAAGGAAAACTTGAGAAGAATAGGCCATGCAATTGAAGCAAGGATTAATGCTGAAGATCCTCAGACGTTTTCTCCTTCCCCGGGCAAGATTCATTTTCTGTTTTTTCCTGGAGGCAACGGTATAAGAGTAGATACAGCTGTCTTTCAGGGCTATGAGATCCCACCTTACTACGATTCAATGATTGCAAAAATTATCGCCTATGGAAGAACCCGCAGGGAAGCCCTCCGAAAACTTGAAGTTGCTCTAAAGCATACATCGATTGTGGGGGTTAAGACCAATCTTCCATTACTGCTAAAACTTTTCGAGTCCCCGGAATTTTTAAGTGGGAATTACACGACGAGATTTCTTGAGGAGGAGTTCGTTTGGTAAAGAAAACAGTTATTCTCTTTTTCTTATTTAGCACACTGTTTTCTCAGAATCCTGCAAGGCTGGTTGAGGACTGTGCTTATAAGGTAGAGGAATTTATTCTTTCAAGAGACATTATGCCAAAAATTGCTATCGCTTCTGTGAAGAATCACTCTCTAAGAGACAGAGAATTTATAGAAAATATTTATCAGCTTTTATCTGCAAGACTGTCAGACTATTTACTTGGCACAGAAGGTGTGATTGGATTTGATTCTACCGGTGGATTTTTTTCCCCTCCTCCCGGTTACGATTATCTTTTGAAGGTGACCTATAAAGAAGTGGGTGGAGAATCCGGCTTATACATAAGGATTTATTCTTCGGAAGGCAAATTTGAAGATTTTATATCCTGTACATCTCCGGTTGCTGATCTTCCTTATAGGGAAATGGAGTTGTCTGAGTTAACCACTAAAAAACCATTGCTTTTATGGGAAGTAGAAATTGAGGGCAGACCACTGGCAGTGTATAGGTTGGGCGATAAAATTTTGCTTCTATATCCAGAAAAGTTAGTGGTTTTCGAAAAAAGAGGAGGATTTCTTGTACAGAAGTTTGTTAAAAGTCTTTCCTGGCCAAAACCCTTTTATCCTTCTTTAGACCCGAGAGGACTTATAGCTCCCATAAGAGTAGGAGATTCTTTTTATCTTGCTCTTGGAATTTCTACTTCTGTTAATTATATATATGTGGACCCATCAAAATTTTCAGTAGTGGAACAGCTTCCATGGATTCCTTTGAATCAGACCGAAGATAAATTATATCTGGGAAAATTTTCTCCCGGTAAAAACTATTTCATGCCCGAAATAGCTGTTCTTGATTTTCCTCAATCATTACCGGAACTGAACACTGCACAATCAGTTGTTTTTGTTCCATTTTATGATTTCTGTATTATGGAAGGGATGATAAATATAATAGACTATAACGGAAGAAGACGAGTTTTTAAGGATGAAGAAGAAGTTCCTTCTCCAGAAGAAAAGATGGGTGATGAAATAGAATGCTGGAAAAGTTTCTTTATTTATTCAGGCTTTTTAGACAAGGAGAAACTTTCATTCAGAGACTTCAGGCAATTTGGTAATCAGGGTGAGGTGGAAATTTCAGGGAAAATAATAAATATGAGTTCGGAAGGAGATGGCACTGTAATTGTGCTTGTCAATGAAAACGGAAGGTACTGGGTAAAGGAGTTCAAAATAGAATGAAGAGAATAATTTTTCTTTTTGTGCTGTCGTTGTTCCTTATGTCATATTCAAGACCCAGGTATGGAGGAACTTTAAGAGTAGAACTTAGTGAACAGGGAAATCCCCTATCCTGGGATTCTCTTTTATACAGGAGCTTAATGTATTCCAATCTTTTCATGCTTGACAAAAAGGGAAAGCTTTATAGTTTTATTTTTTCCAACTGGTACAAAGAGGAAGGTAAATGGCATCTTAAATTAAAACCCGCCCTACTCTATCACGATTCTACTCCTGTCTTTCCTTCTGATGTGGCTAATTCCATCGGTAATTTTATAAAGAGCAAATTGCCAGGGAGCTTTTCCCTTTCTAAATACATTGTTTCCATAGGTAT
>JAGHBF010000063.1 GCA_021161165.1 Candidatus Aminicenantota bacterium | reverse complement strand
TACCGTCATTTTCAATATATGGAGTAAGTTCCTCTAATGCTTTTTCAATGTGGTCATCATATATGACCTTGAAACCAGGGTTGGTTAAGTTCTTTATGTTTATTACTTTCTCTATAAGATTGTTAACTCCCTTCCTGGTTAGAGGATTTATTGGAACTACAGGCATATAGAGTAAATCCTCCAATTTTTTGTAGTCAATTTTGATACCTTTTTTTTCTGCATCTTCCACAAAATTTATCGCTAACACAAATGGAATCTCGGCTTCTAAAATCTGCAGCGCTATATAAAGACTTCTTTCGAGAGATGTTGCATCGGCTACTACAATTGCTCCGTCTACCTTTTCCTCAAATATAGCCTTTTCAGTGACTTTTTCTTCCTCACTTTTATCTGAAATTGAGTATATTCCCGGTGTATCTATAAATCTAATTTCTGTGTCATGGATTTTTTTCCAGGCTTCCGCCACTTCAACAGTGGTCCCAGGATAATTTGACACTGTAACCCTGGAACCAACAATAGCATTAACTAAGGAAGATTTTCCTACATTAGGTTGGCCGATGAGAAGAATCTTAAGCGTTTTCATTTTTCAATACTTTTATATGACATGCTATATCCCTGTCAAGAGCAAATTTCTTATTATCAACCTCAATGATAACAGCATTTGGAATTTTTCTAATTATTCTTATCTTTTCCCCGGGATATATTCCCATACTAATGATTCGTTCAAACAATTTCCCATTGAGTTTTATATCGGTAATAAATCCTTCTCCGCTGGTATATTCAGTGATGGGAGTACCCTCTTTCTGGAAAGAAGCGAGTTTTTTTATATTATCAAGAACCTCAGAGGAAATATAATGTTCCAGAATGTTTGTCGCTTCGATTGCTTCTCTTTTATCTCTTCTTTTCTCTTTGAAGTAATTTTCGAGAACCGAATGTTTTTCTATAATGGTATCTGCTCTATTTTGTCCTTCTTCTGTAAGGTGTATGTATTTTTCACTAGCCTCTTTCCCCTGGATAATTTCCACCAGATTTTCCTCTTCAAGTTTCTCAACTGCTTTTGTCACAGTAGATTGGGAAACTGCTATTTCCGGTTTCATAATTCGGAGTAAAATTTTCCCGCCTGCTCTACCCACTACTTCTAATATATCTTCTTTTACAGTTCTTAAAAGGTCCAAATCCGTGGAATCTTTATCTTTGCTCTTCTTGCTTTTTCTGATTAGTTTCATATTTTACTCCTTCCCATAACTTTCCTTTTTATAATGTCTTGCCTTACCATTTTAAAGCTGGATTGTTGGTTATTTTTTCCATTTCTGCCAGGAATTTATCATTTTCCTCTGGAAGTCCTACAGATACCCTATAAAACCCCTCTATCCAGTCCGTGGATAAATCTTTTATCATTATTCCTCTATCCATTAAAATTGTGGAAAGTTCAGGGATATCGCATTTAATCAGTAGAAAATTTACCTCTCCTGAAAAAACAGTAACTCCTATTTTTTTTAGCCCACTCTCGAGTCGTTTTCTCTCTATTAAAATCTTTCTTATATTTTCTTCCATATATTCGGGGTTTTTTAATGCTTCCCTTGCAGCAAATAGTGTGGGAATGGGTAAAAACCTGGGAAAGTCATATATTTCCTTCAAGAAGAAATCTCCTGCTATGAGATATCCAATCCTGAGTCCTGCAAGAGAAAATGATTTGTCCATGGTTCTTACGATCCCCAGATTGGGATAACTGTCAACTAAATCAGCAAAGGTATATTTTACAAATTCATAGTAAGCTTCATCTACCAGCAGCAGTATATCTTTGTTTTTTAGAATTTCCATAACGAATTTTCTATCCAGAAGCATTTTCCCTGTGGGATTATTGGGATTATCAACAATTATTAAAGTTGGTTCGTAAAGTTCTTCCAGGATCATCTCTCTGTTTAACTCAAAATTCGGTGGCGAGAGTTGATGTTTTATAATCTTTCTGGCGTTTCTAATGGCGTGCTTTAGAGCAGGGAAAAATGTAGGATTGGTCATAATGAGTTTTCTATTTCCGGAAAATATGTTGATGAGCTCTCTTAAAAGAAATTCAGACCCTGGACTGAGTATTATTCTTTTTTCTGAGGCGTTATTATAGGAGGCCAGCGCTTCTTTTAGTTTATCTGCGTATTTCAATTCAGAGTATCTGTTGATATTATTTATGCTATCTTTTATAGCTCGAAGCACATTCTCCGAAGGAGGATAAGGATTTTCGTTCATGTGTAATCTAATCACTATTTGACCTCTATTATCATTTCTTCTTTATAGCCTGTAATCACCCTTATATGTCCTTTTAACCTTTCATCTACCTTCATATCCCCTGTATCCACTCGCAAACACTCAAGACTGGAGACTTTCTCCTGTGTTGCAACAACTATTATGTTTTTTTCTCCTACCAGCTCTAAAACTTGTGGGGTAAATTGTTTACTCCCCCTTCCGAAGATAAATCCATTTCCTCCAATGGGAGTTACTATAATTTTTGCTTTTTTGTGTTTCTTTAGAAGGTTTAACAATTCTTTTTCGTTTATATCTTTACCAACCATTTTTCCTTTATAGACTGCATCTATACCAAGGAGTGTCTTTTCGATTTTGAGCTCGTCTGCTACACTTTTTAGAGTTGTTCCCGGACCAAGAAGGTATAGAGTATCTTTTTCCATCCTTTCGGCAACGTATTTTGCGATTTCTCTCTTTCTTTTTCTTTCCGCTACAGTTAAATTTGAGGATTCCTTCCCTTGCTGAAGAAGGGATTCTATTTTTGGAACTTTTAAATATCCGTATAGTTTCGCTGCTAATTTATTATTTCTGAACGCGTCTTCGTCTATATCAAGAACTTCCTTGTCCGTAATCTCACATGGGTAAGAATCTATCATTTTAGCTGCCGCATAAGGAGAAAGAGCAAATACCGAACTGAACATCTTAACTCCCGAGGGAATTGCAACAACAGGAACCGATGTTCCTATCGCATCGTATATATCTCTTGCCGTTCCATCGCCACCGGCAAATACAAGGAGATTTATTTCTTTGCTTATCAACTCTTTTGCAATCTTTTTAGTGTCCTCTGCAGTGGTTTTCTCTTTTATTTCTCCCACAACCTCGTATTTAAAGCTAAATTCTCTAACATAATCTTCACCCATCTGCTTTTTTGCAACCAGGAAATAAATATCCTTTCTTTTAATGAGTGAAAGGGTATCCTTAACTCTTCTGGGAACTACAGGTTTGGCTCCCAGCTCTATAGCTTTTTTGTAGGCGTCCCCGTCAGTGCCTTTTAATCCTACGCTTCCTCCCATTCCGCTTATTGGATTAACTATTAATCCCACCTTTATCATTTTTTATCTCCCTTTTATATCTTTCCTCCTCTATTTCTAATATACTCTTGGATACTCTTTCCACATCCTTGCGAGCTCGTCTTTGTCTGGCTCCAGGTTTTTAAGTTCTTTCTTAGAGCCGTCCATTCTATGGATTAAAACACCAGGATGGCTTTTTTTAATTACTTTACCTGTAACCCGTGCTGAAATTCCCATATTTTTCAGGATTTTTATAACTTCATCCTCCTTTCCAGCAGGAACGGCTATAATAAGCGTTCCTGAACTTATCATCCACAGGGGATCAAACTTAAGTTTTTCCGCAAAAACAACCGTTTCCTTTTTTATAGGCATTTTTTCCTCGTATACTTCAATATAAGTTCCTGAAGCATATGCCATTTCCAGCAGAGCTTCTGCAACACCTCCCCTTGTTGCATCATGCATGGCATTGACAAGTTTAGCTTCGGTCAACTCTACAGCTTCTTTAACAACACTTACACTATAAAAATACTCCAGTGCATTTTCTATTAATTTCTTAGAGACTCCTTTTGATAGAAGAATATCTTCAAAATCGCTGGCCAGTATTGCTGTGCCCTCGAGTGCTATTCCTTTGCTTACTATAATAGAATCCCCTGGTTTAGCCATAGAAGTAAGAATTACGCTGTCTTTGTTACCTGTGCCCATTGCTGTAATGGAAACGAGGGGCCTGCTTAGCCCTGGAGCATAGCCGGTGTGTCCTCCTATTATTGATATATCAAGCTCCCTTGCTGCTCTGTCGATGTCAGATGTTATCCTATCCAGCATATCAGCGTTCCAGTCTTCAGGTAAAAGGATGAGTGACATTATCCATTTGGGTCTAATGCCTGAAGTTGCAATATCATTACATGCCACATTCACTGCCAGCCACCCAATTTTTTCTACTGCACCTACTATAGGGTCTAAATGTGATGCTAAAACTGAATTTTCGCCTATAGCTGTTATAGAAACATCTATGCCAGGTCCAGAAGGTACTATAACATCATCCCTGTTTTTTCCTAGTCTGTTGTAGACATATTTTTCCATCAATTCGTAAGGTATCTTTCCCATTAAATTACCTCCTAAAGTCCAATTCAAACATTTTTATAGTTTTATTAAGGCTCTTATTATACCGCTCTATTGAAAAAAAAGACGAATTTTTATCCGGAGTTTTCTTTAGTGATTTACTCTAAAGAAAAATAAAACGAAATTAAACTCAGTAGTATGTGTTTGTTACAAAACTCCAGCCTTCTCAGAAATTTTCTGAAGAAAGTATCTATATCCGAAAATCTTTTACTCAACCGTTCGTAGTTGCAAAGTTTGAAGGTTATCTTCTCTGTCTTATAGAGTTTCTTCTACAATGGAAAATATAAGCTTGTACAAAAAGTGGATTTTTCTATTTTAAAATTCGAATCTTTTAACCGGAATTCTTATATTTTTACTTCTTCTCTCAGCATTTTTGATGATCCGTTCTCCGACGAAACATTCCTATAATGGTTCTCCTCTTCGGGATTCCCATGCCCATTGCCATAGGTTCAAGCGCATTTATGGTGGGACTTACCGCCCTTGCAGGGCTTCTGGGACACGCAAGCATCGGACACGTAAACTGGCACACTGCTCTGCTTTTGGCTCTTCCTATCTTTATAGGGACCCAAATAGGGAGCAGGGCGTCTATTCACATAAAAATCCGGGATATTAAACACCTTTACGGATGGTTTCTGGTTCTTATTGCAATGATTGCTTTTTTAAGAGTATGGAGGTTTATTTAGCATTTAACAGGGAATTATACTGATTCTTTTAAAATAAATGTTTTGATTTCCTCTGCAAATCTTTCAAAATCGCTTAGGTTCTCTCTAACAAGTATTAGTAGCTTTTCATCAGAAATGATCCAGTAGCGATGAACTATTGAATTTCTAAAATCAAAGAATGGTTTAAGTTTCGAGGAAAGTTCTGGAGAAATAATCCCCTCTTTTCCTGCCTTCACAATGGTATCTACATATCCCTTGACAGGAATTCCTCTTTTGTTAGCCAGGATGTGTTGAAGGATATTTGCCATAGCTTCAGAAATTTCTATTATAGAATATTTAAGCCCTTTAATCTTTCAAATATCCTCGAGTATTTCCCGATCTGAATGGTTAAGGAGTTTTTGTATTTCGTTTTTTCTTTCAATTATTTCCCTTAAATAATTATTTAAACGTTCTATATCTAATTTCATAATATCGAAGCCTCCTTAAGAATTCCGGCACATTCCCTATATTTGGCAGATATTTTCTCTGCAAGAGCTGCTCTTTGTTCGAAGTCTCTGTCGATTATCAAAAGTCCATCGGTCATTATTTCCCCTGTAAAGTAAAATGGGGCATCATTCAGAATCCTTACATCAAATAGGTCCGGAGGATACCTGTCTTTAAGTATTTTTGAAGAAGAAATTTCTTCTTTTATTTTCACAGGGAGAACAAACGGGTTGTAATCCCCTTTTACATATATAGCAATATCTATG
>JAGHBF010000078.1 GCA_021161165.1 Candidatus Aminicenantota bacterium | reverse complement strand
TCCCATTCGATTCACACTGGGATGGGCTACCCTTTCCTGTGCGTTTCCAAATGTTTTTATTTTGCTTTCTTGGTGGAGCTTCGGCAATTTCCTTATGGTAGGGAAAAGACTTTCAGAGTTAATCTATATGGGAGGAGAAAGGGCAGGGAGATATAGATTTTCCATGAAATATTACACTAAAAAATCCCTTAAAATTGCTATTCTTGTATCTGGTTTTCTCTTTCTTTTTTTCTTTCTTATGTTCTGTGTTCAGGAAAAATTACACATGACCGCATTATCTTCGGTTTTCGCAATACCGTTCATGGTTAACTTTTATAAAAAAGCCTCTAAGGAAAGCGTTGAAGAACCTGAAAATACTCTTGTAAAAGGCTCTATTTTTCTTTCCCTTATAATTTTTTCCCTTGTTTTGCTGGTAGGGGTTCTACTGGATAGAGTAATCAGGCCCTTATAAGCGGACAATATATAAATGGTATAATTTTTCCATGTTAGAAATTCTTGCTAAGTTAGTACTTTCTGGCTCACTTGGTGGGATTATAGGGCTGGAAAGAGAGCAAAGCAACAAACCCGCTGGATTGAGAACTAATGTGCTTCTTGCTATGGGAACCACTGCTTTTACAATGCTTTCCTTCTTGGTTCCTGGTGCGGGGTTTGATCCCTCCAGGATAGCTGCACAGATAATTTCCGGAATAGGTTTCATAGGTGCTGGAGTTATTATAAGAACAAAAGCTTCTGTTCATGGAGTGACCACCGCGGCCACAATATGGACTGTTACTGCTATAGGAATGGCTGTGGGCTTCGAAAAATACTCTATAGCGGTATCGCTTACTTTTCTCGCCTATTTTGTTCTTACAATATTGAAAGTAGCGGACAGAAAAATTAGAAAGAGGATTAAAGTTGTTTCTTTTTATATAACTTTGGGAGATAGAAAGGAACTACCGGTTCTTCAAAAAATAGTAGAAGAAGTTGGAGGAGAAATAGATGATTTCAGGGTGAAACGAAAGGATAAGAAATATTCAATAGAAATGTCAGTTTCAATTGATGAGAAAGAAGAAAGAGAACTCGTATCCAGAATTTTTGAGCTTAAAAGTGCAGAAGAAATTGAGAATGCTTGAAATATTCCTGGCCAGTACAAACAGGCATAAAGCTGCCGAAATAGAGAAATTTCTTGAAGGAGTTGCAAAAATTCTTATTTACGACAGATACATTCCCCCTGAGGAGAAGGGCAAAACTTTCAGAGAGAATGCGCTTATAAAGGCTCTTTCCCTTTCAACTTTGCTTCCCGGGAAACTGATTCTTGGAGAAGATTCCGGCCTTGTTGTGCCATATCTTGGTGGTGCACCAGGAGTTAATTCTCATAGATTTTCAGATACTGGCAGTGATATAGACAACATAAAGTTTCTTCTGGAAAAAATGAAAAGCGCTCATGATGAGGAGAGACGGGCCTATTTTGTAAGTTACGGGGTTTTAGTAAAGGATGGGAAAATACTCTGGGAGGGAGAGGGAAGAGTTCACGGATGCATTGATTATCGTATTGTGGGTGAGGGCGGATTTGGTTATGACCCTGTGTTCTATTATCCACCCCTAAAGAAAACATTTGCTCAACTTTCAAGGGATGAAAAAAATAGAGTAAGCCATAGGGGAGCTATGTTACGAAAGTTACGCAGTTTTCTTCTGGATTTAAAAGGGTAAGGTAAATTTGAAGTTTTCAGGAACGAAAGCCTTCAGGTGAGAATCATAGGTGTAGTTAAATTTATCTCTTGAGAGTGCGTCTTCAATTCCTTGCTTAAGGGTTTCTATCTCATCTTCGGTGTTGTAGAAACTGGGACTGGCTCTTATGGCTCCTTTTTCCGGGAGAAGGCCACTCATCATGGATTTTTTAATTTGATCTGATTCTTCGGCTGTAACTTTTAGCAGCTTTTTTACGTAGGGTTGGGCGCAAAAACAACCTGTTCTCACTCCTATTCCGTATTCAAAGGATAAAACTGAAGAAAGAATATAGGGAGAAACTTTTCTGGGAACAAAGGAAATTACAGGAAAATCTTCCTTTTCCCTTTTCCCTCCCAGGATTTCTATTCCGTCTAATGAACTTAGAGTTTCATAAAGCTTTCTATGAAGACGGGATTCCATATCTTCGAGTTTGTCCATTCCCCATTTTTCAAACTCCTCTATAGCAGCCATCAAAGCTATAGCTCCTGTAATAACAGGAGTTCCAGACTCTTCTTTTTCTGGAAGGTCTGCCCATATGACTTCTTCCAGGCTTACAAATTTTACAGTACCACCGCCCACGCTTTCTGGTTCGCCCTTCCCCAGAATGTCCTTTTTTCCCACCAGGGCACCTGAACCGAATGGAGCATAAAATTTGTGGGCTGAAAACGAAAGGAAATCTATTCCCCTTGACATATCCACTTTTTTATGTGGAACGAGCTGTGCTCCATCTACTGAAAATAGAGCTCCATATTTATGTGCAATTTCAGATATCTCGTAAATTGGGTTTACAAATCCTGTGACATTTGAAGCTCCGGTTATAGCCACCAGCTTTATTTTTCCATTGGCTTTTCTCAGTGCTTCCTCAATCAGGTTGAGGTCTACCCGCCCTTCTTTATTAACAGGGATAACTTCCGTATCATAATGTTTCTTCCATGGCAGCAGATTTGAATGGTGTTCCATCTCTGTGGTGAGAACTTTTCCATCCCCTATGAATTCTTTCAGCTTTCTTGCGAGCTTATTTACACCTTCTGTTGTGTTTTTAACGAATATTACCTCGTGTTCTTCAGTGGCTCCAAGGAAAGAATGGACTTTCTCTCTTGCTTTTTCAAACATTTCTGTGGAGACAAAGGACTTATAGCCTATTCCTCTTTCTACGTTGGAGTAATAAGGGATGAACTCTTTTAATTTTTCAAAAACTGCTACAAGTGCTGGGGTTGAAGCGGCATTATCGAAGAAAATATAAGGCCTTATTCCATTAACAGTCCTTACTTTATCATTTTCTCCTATGACTTTTGGTCTACACATAGCACCTATTTTAATAGAAAATTTTTCCTTTTACAACTATAGTTCTATCTCGTTCCAGGCTGTTTTTACTTCTTTAAGCAATAAAACTCCTTCTATAAGGAGATTACCGGCTGTTGTTATTTTGTCCGAATGGATGAAATGAGATTGGGTCGCCTGCACAAGATTTTTTTCAAAAACTTCAGTGGCAAGACCCGACAATTTTTCTGCTTCTTTCCAGTTAATCTTTCCACTTTCACTTGACTGAGAGGCAGCGATTAAAAGCCTGAGCAAATGAGGGGTAACAGGAAATTCTATTCCTTCTGGGACCACTGCGACTCCTCTTTTAAATTTCTCACCTGCTTCTGTGACCTTATACAGTCCGCCAGGAAGGAGGTCTACCAGAGCATGCGCAACAAGTTTTCTCAATGCTGCCTTTACATGGTCTCTTTCTTTTTTCGGGAACCTTGCAAATATGTCCTCTTCGAACATGCCTCTCCAGAGCGGGAGTGTTTTCAAAACTTTTGCTTCAAAAGCTGAAATAAGAGGTAATCTTTCGATGTTAGTTGCAATTTGAGCAAAGAGCCTTCCTGATTTAGATGGATATCCATTACCGAGAAGCCCTTCCTCTTCAGCAATTTCCACCCAGTGGTCATCAGGGGATAAGTTTTCCATCCTTGTTGTAGTAATAGCCATTACTCCTGGAGATAAAACTTCTTTGTTGCCATGCTCTTTTCTGTCTTTAAGCACCTTTTCTCCCCATTCTGTTAATTTGTACACAAGAGCATTTTCTTCATTTTTGGTGGAATCTATGAGGCGGCAACTTTCCAGCAGGTAAGTTGTATATGAAATTTTCCAGGGGTTAATAGGTTCTGTGGATTTTTCAATAGTTTCTCTTATCTTCTGATAGGTCGGATAAACAGTGGGATCCTTCTGGTTTATTTTCCAGAGTTCATGTATGGTCTTTAATATTCTAAGGTCGTCTGAATCCAGGTCTATAGAAGGATTGACAGTGATGGGTTCCAGATAAAGGAGGAAGGCTGCTCTTAATAAATGGTTGCCTGCTGGCAGAAGCTTGTCTTTGTCTTTTTTTGCTCCCATTAGCCTTAATTTTTTCTCAATTTCCTCATCTTCTTCATCTTCTACCAGGAGAGAATAGAGAATTTCGTCCGTTAAGGGGAAATTCACTGCTGCTCCCTTCAATAATCCTGCTCTAATTTGCTGGCCTGCCCCTGTTAGAGAATATGAATTTCCATAAGGAACTGAAAAAGTCAGTAATCTCATTGCTTCCAGCTGGAATATTTCTTCACTGGTAAGTGGTAAAATGCTTTTCTTTCCGGGTCCAGGTGGCATTTTTTTTATTTTTTCAGCAAGTTGGGGGGTTATAAATATTCCTGGTTCAGCAATGTTATATGCCTGCAAAATTGATTCTGCAACAGGAAGAAGTCTTCCGTCTTTTGATAAACCCCTTTTATGGAGTTCGGCAGAAATTTTCTCCTGGGAGAAGGCCTCGCTTTGAGCGAACCTTGTTATTTCTATCATGGAAATTACTTCAGAACCTATAAATCTGAAATTTTCGTCCCATTCCTCAGGTTTTCCGGTGGAAGCTTCACATTCTGAGATGGCTTCGGCTATAAGATGCCCGGACTGGGTTAATTCATACGCATTTGTTGTTCCTATTACGAGTCCGGAAAGCTCCAGATGAAACAGGTACTCCAGTTCTTCATCTGTTAGAGAATCAAGGGCTTTCTCCAAGGGCATTCCGCCCTGCCATTTTTCTGCCATTCTCTTTATTAAAAGAGCATGTTTCCTTGTTATAATCACTATGGTTCCTCCTTATATTTTTTGCTCCTTAAATTTTACCATTTTTTGAAGTGTTTAGTAGCTGAGTAATTTTGGGGTAATTTTTTTGTTAATCTGGCTTATTGACTCAACAGATTAGCCTATTGGTTGCTTTAAAGCCTTTTTTTCTGTTAGTATTACCACATGAGATTAATAAGGAAGGGAAAAGTAAGAGATATTTATGATTATGATGGTGAACATCTATTGCTTGTGGCAACGGACAGAATTTCTGCTTTTGACTTTGTGCTTCCAACCCTTATTCCTGATAAAGGAAAGATACTTACCAGAATGTCTGTTTTATGGTTTCAATTCTTTAGGGACATTCCAAATCATCTGGTAGAATGGAGGTTCGAAAAAGTAAGTGGACTCCCAGATAATTTTAAAGACAGATTTATGCTTGTAAAAAAAGCAAAGCCCATTCCTGTAGAGTTTATAGTTAGAGGTTACCTCGCAGGAAGCGGATGGAAGGAGTACAGTAAAACAGGAAAACTCTTTGGGCATGAAGTGGGAAAGGGTTTAAGAGAAGGAGACAGGTTACCTGAGCCCGTTTTTACCCCTACTACTAAGGCTGAAGAAGGTCATGACCTTCCAATTTCCATAGAAGAATACAGAAAAATAGTAGGGGAATATGCGAATTGTCTTATGGAAAAATCAATAGAGATTTATTCCAGAGCCCACGACTATGCTCTGGAAAAGGGAATTATAATAGCTGATACTAAATTTGAATTCGGATTTATAGATGACGAACCAATTCTAATAGATGAACTGCTTACCCCGGATTCTTCCAGATTCTGGCCAGCAGAGGAATACAAACCTGGGAAATCCCAGCCAAGCTTCGACAAACAGTATGTTAGAGATTACTTGTTGAGCACAGACTGGGACAGAAAGTCCACGCCTCCACCCCTACCTGAAGAGGTGGTGAAAAAGACTATGGAGAAATATCATGAGGCGCTGAGGAGGCTTTTTGGTGAAGAAGGTTGACCTTCATATTCATTCTAAATACAGCTCTGATGGAGAGTTAGCCCCTGACATAATAATTAATGAATTAAAAAAGCTGGGATTTTTTGCCCTTTCCATTACTGACCATGATTCCATGGATGCGTATCCATATGCTTCGGATAAGGGAAAAGAACTGGGTGTTGAAGTAATAAAAGGTGTGGAACTTACTACAGGTTATAAAGGACGTGAGACTCACATTCTTGCATATTTTATAGAAGAGACAAGAGCAGCAACAATAATTAAAAGAATTCAGAATACAAGAATCGAACTTACCCTCAGAAGGCTGGAAAAACTAAAAAAATTGGGAATGCCAATATCTATAGATGAAGTTATGGAAAGAAGCCAGGGGAAACCTCCAACAGGTCCTATAATAGCTGAAATAGCCATTTCTAAATTTTCTCTGAAATCTTATAAGGAAAACCCTGACCCGATAAGAAGTTTTTACACTGATTATTTCCTTCCGGGAAGGCCCGCTTATGTTGAAAGAGTATATATGTCTTCATCAGATGTTATAAGGGAATTGAGGGAGATAAAATCAGTGCCTGTTCTTGCTCATCCTGGAGCCTTTATCCCATTTACAGAAGAAGAGATTAAAGAATTAGTGGAGAGCGGACTTATGGGTATAGAAGTAAGGAATACCTACCATTCGGAAAAACAGGTTGATTTTTATCGGGGTTTGGCATTAAAATTTTCACTGGTTCCTACCTGTGGAAGCGATTTTCACGGGAGAAGGAAGCCGAAGATAAGGCTTGGAGATGTTTTCTGTGATTACGAAATCGTTGAAGAATTAAAGAGAGTCAAGGATGAGTTATGACATCGTGGTTATAACTATTTCGGTTATGGCAATGATATACGGATTTATAAGGGGGTTTTTCAGACAGTTACTTTCCCTCTTGGGCCTTCTGGTAGCCGCCTATTATTCTCTTTTCCATTATCAAAAAGCAGCTTCTTTCCTTTCCCAGTATATAAAAGGCAGGGGCATATTGATACTGGCTTCAATAGCCCTTACTTTTATAGTCGTATACACTATCTTTGCCGTGGTATCTTTTGTAATATCAATGATGGTAAAGGGAATGGTCGGTTTTCTTGATAGGTTTTTTGGAGCTCTTTTTGCCCTGTTTAAGGTGTTCATCCTACTTTCCGTGGTAACTCTTTTTCTATCTTCTTTCAATTCAACCAGAGGTTGGATATTTTCTTCCAAAACAGGTCCAAGCCTTTATTCAACCGGTGTATATCTTGCAGGGTATGTAGAAAAAGCATGGAGAAAGAAATGGAATTTAGAGCCGAACTCGAAAAAATAATAAGATATCTCCTCAGCTGTGGAGTGACTTTGAGAGAGTTTGAAGAGGAAGCTGAGAAAATATACATCTCAGAAGCTCTGAGAATTAACGGAGGTAAAATTAAGGAAGCTGCAAAACTTCTTGGCCTTCATAGGAACACTCTCTCAG
>JAGHBF010000036.1 GCA_021161165.1 Candidatus Aminicenantota bacterium | reverse complement strand
GAGGTGAAAAATGGGTAGCAAAATTAAAACCAAACTGAAAAAAGGAGATTTTGTCATAGTTGTTTCAGGAAAGGAAAAGGGGAAAATGGGGAAAATATTGACAGTATTCCCCGAGAAGGGAAGAGTTATTGTTGAAAAAGTTAATCTTCACTATAGTCACGAGAGGCCCAATCCTCAGAAAGGAATTCAGGGTGGAAGGCTGGAAAAAGAGCTTCCCTTACATATTTCAAATGTTATGTATTACTGTACCAACTGCGAGAAGGGAGTAAGAATTAAAGTTAGAGTGATGGCTGATGGAAGGAAAGTTAGAGTTTGTGGAAGCTGCGGGAAAGAACTGGATTAGGAGGTAAATGATGACATATGTGCCCAGGTTAAAGGAAAAATATTACAAAGAAATAGTTCCTGAGCTTATGAAAAGATTTAAGTATAAAAACATAATGCAGGTTCCAAAGCTCGAAAAGATAGTTATCAATATGGGTGTGGGTGAAGCAACTCAAAATGTAAAAGAGCTTGAAGTAGCTATGAAAGAGCTCAGTATAATTACAGGTCAGTGGCCTGCAATAAAGAGAGCGAAAAAATCTATATCCAGTTTCAGAGTAAGGAAAAGGCAGCCTATAGCATGTATGGTAACCCTGAGGGGGGACCGCATGTACGAGTTTTTAGACAGGTTTATAAGCATTGCCCTTCCCAGAGTCAGGGACTTTAGAGGTCTTAGTCCAAAAAGTTTTGATGGAAAAGGCAATTACACGATAGGAGTTAAAGATCAGCTGATTTTCCCTGAGATAGATTATACAAAGGTTGAAAAATCAAGGGGAATGAATATTACATTTGTGACCACGGGTAAAACCGATGAAGAGGGCTTTGAACTGTTGAATCTGTTCGGTATGCCCTTCAGGAGGTAAAGATGGCAACCAAGGCAAAAATAGCTAAAAGCTTAAAAAATCCCAAATATAAGGTAAGACACAGGAATCGTTGCCGCAGATGCGGAAGGCCAAGGGGATATATTAGAAAGTTCGGGCTTTGCAGACTATGTTTCAGAGAATTAGCATTAAAGGGAGAAATTCCCGGTGTTAAAAAAGCTTCATGGTAGGAGGGAAAGATGAGCCAGACTGATCCAATTGCTGATATGCTCACAATTATTAGAAATGCCCTTGAGAGAGGCAAAGAATATGTCTATATTCCAGCATCCAATATGAAGATAGAGATAACAAGGATTATGAGAGATGAAGGTTATATTGAGGACTATGAAGTGGAAGAGGACAACAAACAGGGCATACTGAAGATTAAGCTTAAATACAAAGACCCAAAGAGAAAGGAACCAGTTATAAACGGCCTAAAAAAGATAAGCAAACCAGGAAGAAGGGTATACTGCGATAGTGATTCTATACCCAAAGTTCTTGATGGAATGGGGATAGCTATTATTTCCACCTCCAGGGGAATCCTCACAGATAAGAAAGCAGAGGAACTTGGAGTTGGAGGTGAAGTGATCTGTTATATCTGGTAGGAGGAAAAATGAGCAGGATAGGTAAAAAACCGGTTGTTATACCGCAGGGGGTTAAGGTAACAATAGACGAGAAAAATCGAAAAATAACATTTGAAAGCCAAAAAGGTAAGATGGAAACTCCAATTCCCCCTGGAATAAAGGTAAAAGTTGAGGGTGATAGACTTATATTCTTAAGAGAAAATGACCTCAAACAGACAAGGGCATATCATGGACTGGCAAGGGCTCTTGCTAATAACGCGGTTATCGGTCTGACCAGAGGTTTTGAAAAAAGGCTCGAAGTTGTTGGTGTAGGATACAGGGTAGATCTCAAGGGGAAAGAACTACATTTTGCTCTTGGTTACTCACATCCCATAATTTATCCTATCCCGGATGACGTGGAAATAACGGTGGAGAAACCAAATAAGATAATCGTGAGAGGAATAGATAAACAGAGGGTTGGAGCTGTAGCTGCAGAAATAAGAAGTTTCCGTGAGCCTGATGCATATAAGGGTAAAGGCATAAGGTACGAAGGGGAAGTTCTTATTTTAAAACCAGGTAAATCAGGGGTGAGGTGATGATTAAGGACAAAATAAGAATAAAAAAAGAAAGGAGATTAAGGGTTAAGAAGAGGATAAGGAAAAAGATATTTGGTACAGCGGAAAGGCCAAGACTTACTATTTACAAAAGTAACCGATATCTTTACGTGCAAGCAGTGGATGATGAATCCGGAAGGACCATAGCGTTTGCTTCAACACTTGAAAAGTCGTTTGAGGAATTCGGAAAGAATCGCAAGAATCTGAAAGCAGCAGAGAAGCTTGGTGAACTCATAGCTCAAAGACTTAAGGAAAAGGGAATTGAGAGAGTGGTTTTTGATAGAAATGGATATCCCTACCATGGCAAACTTAAAGCCTTAGCAGATGCTGCCAGAAAAGCAGGACTGAAATTTTAGGAGGAAAAATGAGGGATTCAAATAATCAGATGCCTGAAGACATTCAGACCTTTGAAGAGATTCTTTCTATTAGAAGGGTAACCAAGGTTGTTACTGGTGGTAAAAACCTCAGATTTTCTGTTTTTGTAGCTGTTGGAGACAAGAACGGCAGAATTGGGATTGGTAAGGGAAAGGCAAGAGAAGTTCCTCTTGCAATTTCCAAAGCTATAGAACGTGCCAGAAAGAACATGATTAGAATTCCCATTATTGGAACTACTATTCCCCATGCAGTAGAAGCTAAGTTCGGTGCGGCGAAGGTTCTTATAAAGCCGGCAGCTGAGGGTACTGGAGTTATTGCAGGAAGTTCTGTAAGGAAGATTCTGGAACTTGCTGGAGTAAAGGATGTTCTTGCAAAGATTCTGGGTTCAAGAAATCCTATTTCAAATGCATATGCCACTATGGAAGCTTTAAAAATGCTTCTTGACCCTTATAAATATGCAAATGAAAGAGGAAAGGAGGTTGAAGAGGTATGGCCAAAGTCAAGAAAAAGATAAAAATAACTCTTGTTAAAAGTCCTATAGGATATTCAAGGTACCAGAGGGAAGTATTAAAAGGATTAGGACTGAGAAAACTCAATAGTTCAGTCATAAGAGAAGATACCCCTTCTATCAGGGGGATGATAAACAAAGTGCCTCACCTGGTAAGAGTGGAGGAGGTAAAATGAGACTTCACAATCTTTCACCAATGAAAAGGTCAGTAAAGGAAAGGAAAAGAGTAGGAAGAGGTCCTGGTTCAGGCCTCGGGAAGACAGCTGGCAGGGGACACAAGGGACAGAAATCCCGCAGTGGATACTCCCGTAAGTGGGGGTTTGAAGGCGGTCAGATGCCACTTTATAGGAGAGTTCCCAAAAGAGGTTTCAAAAACTCTCTTTTTGCAAAGGAATACCAGGAGGTCAACCTGAAGCAGATAGCTCCTCTCAGACATAAGGTTATAACTCCTGAAGTTTTAAAGGAGAAAGGTATTATAAAGAAGCTTAACGTCCCCGTAAAAGTTCTTTCTGCTGGAGAGTTGAAGAGGGCGTATGAGATACATGCCCACAAATTCAGCAAAAAAGCTAAAGAAAAGATAGAGGAAGCAGGGGGAAAAGCAGTAGAAATAGGAGGTTGAAGTGTCTAATCCTATTAGGAACATATTCTCTATTCCGGAACTCAAAAAGAGGGTTTTATTTACCCTCGCCATGCTCGCGGTTTTCAGAATCGGAGGTCATATTCCAACTCCAGGGATAAACGGTAAGGCACTTGCTGCTTTCTTTAAGCAAGTGCAGGGAAGCTTCCTGGGCCTGGTTGATCTTTTCTCCGGGGGGAACCTTTCACAGATGACTATATTTGCCCTCGGGGTCATGCCCTATATATCAGCTGCTATTATTATGGAACTCCTTGTGGTTGTTTCTCCTTATATAGAAAGGCTTTCAAAGGAAGGAGAATATGGCAGGAAAAAAATAACAGAATATACCCGCTACGGAACAGTTTTGATTTGTGTAATTCAGTCACTGGGTATAGCAACAATGCTTGAATCTATGAGCGCCGGGGGAATGAGGGTGGTTATGTTTCCGGGATGGGGATTCCGCTTGCTGACAGTTTTAACACTGACTACAGGAAGTATCTTCCTTATGTGGCTTGGAGAACAGATTACGGAAAAGGGAATAGGGAACGGAATTTCACTTTTGATTTTTGCAGGAATTATAAAAAGATTCCCAGCTCAGTTTAAACGTGTATATCAGCAGGTGGTAGATGGGGAAGTTAGCATAATAAGTCTTATTCTTTTTGTTGTTCTTTTGGTTGCCATAATAGGGATAGTTGTTTTTGTTGAGAGAGCTTACAGAAGAATTCCCATTCAATATGCAAAAAGAGTAGTAGGCAGAAGAGTTTACGGAGGACAATCTACCCATTTACCGATAAAGGTTAACACAGGCGGTGTTATCCCAATTATTTTCGCCTCTTCTATAGTCACAATCCCAACCGCTTTTCAGGGGCTGGCAAATAAATATAAATGGTTTGCTGAGATTGCAAGGCAATTGAGCTGGGGAATGCCTCTTTACAATCTTCTTTATTTCATTGGAATAATCTTCTTTACCTATTTTTATGTTTCTATAATATTCAATCCTCAGGACGTTGCGGATAACGTGAGAAAATATGGTGGATTTATCCCTGGAATAAGACCAGGAAAACCCACAGCAGATTATATAGATAGGGTTCTTTCAAGGTTGACTTTTGTTGGAGCCATATATCTTGCCCTTGTGGCAATAATTCCAGAGTTCATGATTTTCGGGTTTAAAGTCGGAGCTCTTCCATGGATCGGACCTTCACTTGAGAGGATTATGCCTGATTGGGTTGTTTCCGGACTTGGGATCCAGTTCTTCTTTGGAGGAACATCTCTGCTCATTGTTGTAGGAGTTGCGATGGATACCCTGCAACAGATTGAAGCTCAGCTGGTCATGAGGAACTATGATGGATTTATAAAAGGTGTAAGAGTAAGAGGAAGAAGATGATTTACATACTTCTTGGCCCCCCGGGTGCTGGAAAGGGAACTCAGGGAGAGCTTCTATCCAGAAAGATAGGGATGCCAAGAATTTCTACAGGAGATATTCTAAGAGAAGCAGTCAGAAACAAGACTCCTCTGGGCCTTAAGGCAAAGGAGACCATGGAAAGGGGAAAACTCGTCAGCGATGATATAGTTATAGGTATTGTAATGGAAAAACTGAAATCTAATGAATGTGCCAGAGGATGTATCCTGGATGGTTTCCCCAGGAATTTAAAGCAGGCTGAAGCACTTGAGAAATTTTCTAATTCGGATATAAAAGCAATTTATATAAATGTTCCTGAAGGGGAAGTAATAAAGAGGCTTACGGCTCGGAGGATATGTCCAAACTGTGGAGCAGTATACAAT
>JAGHBF010000018.1 GCA_021161165.1 Candidatus Aminicenantota bacterium | reverse complement strand
GTTTACCCATTGAAAAAGGGTGCCTTTGTCTACAGGATTAAAAAGAGAATCTTTGATGTTGCAAAAATGCAGGCAGAACTTTCAAAATTCAAAAAACAGATGCTTCAACAGGAAAAGGATAATTTTTACAGAGCATTTCTTATAAAGGAAAGCTCCAAGATAAAAATTAAATTTAATAAAAAAGCGTTTGATAAAGCTAAAAAAGAAATAATCGGGAGATACTGATGGGTAAAGGACTACCAGAAAATGCTTACACCCCACTAAAGGAGGGGGAAAAGTATATTCCTGTAATGCCCGGGGATAATGTCCCTGAGGTTACGGGGCGTTCAGTTCTCTGGGGTGCCATTATGGCGGCCCTTTTCACCTTCGCAGCGGGATATCTGGGTTTAAAAGTTGGGCAGGTCTTTGAAGCAGCTATACCCATTGCAATTCTTGCTGTGGGAATATCTGCTCTTTACAGAAGAAAATCCACTCTGCTGGAGAATGTGATTATTCAGTCCATTGGGGCTGCTTCCGGAGTTATTGTGGCAGGAGCAATTTTTACTACCCCAGCCATTTTTATTCTTCAACTTCAGAATCAGTTTCCATCCTCTATTTCTCTTCTTTTTGCAATAGCAGTTTCAGCCTTCCTTGGTGGTGCTCTGGGAATTTTCTTTCTGATTCCTTTAAGACGCTATTTCGTGGCAGAGATGCATGGAAAATTACCCTTTCCTGAGGCAACTGCCACAACAGAGATCCTTGTAGCTGGTGAAAAAGGTGGTTCTGGCGCTCTGGTTCTCGTATGGAGCATGCTTATCGGAGGAATATACGATTTTATAGCCGGAACAGTAAAACTCTGGGATGAATTTATAGATTTCCAGTGGATTCCATTTATGAAGACCCTCAACGAAAAGGCGAGAATGGTGTTGAAGCTGGATGCAGTAGCGTCTCTTCTGGGTCTGGGATACATAGTAGGATTGCGCTACTCTGCTGTAATAGTTGCAGGGAGCTTCCTTTCCACCTTTGTTATGATTCCTCTTATCTGGATGGTGGGGAGACATGTTGGTGTTCCAATACCACCGGGCGAGATACCAATTTCCTCCATGAATGAAGTTATGTTGTTTAAAACTTATGTCCAGAAAATAGGGATAGGAGCCATAGCAACAGCAGGATTTATAGGGATACTAAAAAGCCTTCCAATAATGTATAAATCCTTTTCCCTTGGTTTTAAGGAAATTTTCCGCAAGCACACGGAAACAGACAACAGGCCCAGATATG
Organism: Candidatus Aminicenantota bacterium; assembly: GCA_021161165.1. Classification (GTDB taxonomy): domain Bacteria; phylum Acidobacteriota; class Aminicenantia; order S016-38; family S016-38; genus S016-38. Next base: position 16,036 of record JAGHBF010000018.1, on the reverse strand, counting down.
ACACTGACTTAAAGATGAGCACAATAATCATTGGAATTATAACTGTTCTTATATTTATGTGGATATTCTTTGCATCTCTTTCCAATGCCAAAATTGCAACCATCGGTGTAATTATTGCATTTCTTCTGGCCTTTTTATTTACAACAGTTGCTGCAACAGCTATTGCAATTGTGGGAACCAATCCGGTCTCAGGAATGACCCTTGTTACGCTTATAATTACGTCCCTCGTTCTCGTATATGCAGGGCTTTCAGGTGGACGGGGAATGGTAATTGCCCTTCTCATAGGCAGTGTTGTATGTACTGCTCTTTCTGTGGCAGGTGGCTTCATTACAGATCTGAAAATAGGTTACTGGACAGGTGCTACACCAAGAAATCAGGAGAGGTACAAATTTCTGGGTCTTGCTATAGCTTCCATCCTTATAGGCATCGTTATTATGATTCTTAACCAGAGTTATGGGTTTACTTCAAGGGAATTGCAGGCTCCGCAGGCCAATCTTATGGCTGCTTTAATTTCTTCCATGATGAGCAAGCAGCCAGTGCCGTGGCTACTTTACGGAATCGGTGCTATAGTAGCGGTCCTCGTGGAAATGTCAAAAGTTCCCACCCTTGCCTTTGCTCTGGGAATGTATCTGCCTCTTGAACTAAACCTTCCTCTGCTTGTGGGAGGATTCATTTCATATCTTGTGGGAAAAGGAAAGGGAGAAATTGCCAAAAAGAGAAGGGATAAGGGAACTCTTATAGCATCAGGATTCATTGCAGGAGGCGCTCTAATGGGAGTGGTTGGAGCCTTTCTCAAGTTCCTGAATGTTTCTGAAAAAATAGACTACTCTGCCTGGAAGGGAAGAGCTCTCGCGCTGAAAATGGGATTACCCCTTGAGAAAGCCTCTGAGTTAGCAGATAAGTGGCTTAACAGTCAAGGAGAAATAATCAGTGTTATTGCTTTCTCATTGCTGTTGATTTTCTTCTATGTTTACGCAAGAAGGGTAAAGGAATGATAGAAAAGGAAAAGGCTGAACAGGTAATAGGAATACTAAGGGAAAAAGGAATGGCCCTGTGGATGATATTTACAAGAGAAACCGGTGTAAATCCTGACCCGGCAATGCAATATGTTCTGCCATTCAATCTTACATGGCAATCCGCTCTGATGTTCTTTGCTGATGGCGAGAAAATAGCGATAATAGGAGAACTCGATCGTCAAGAGGTGGAGAAAGTCGGTATTTTTTCAAGAATTATTACTTACAGAGGAGGGATAAGGGAGGAGCTTTTAAAAATTCTTGAAGAAAAGTCTCCGAGATCTATAGGATTGAATTATTCTCTTGATGACCCCACAAGCGATGGTCTTACCCACGGGATGTATCTTCTTCTTCAGGAGCACCTGGAGGGTACCAGGTTTATCCACAGGCTGACTTCGGCCCAGGAAATCGTACAGGCTTTAAGGAGCAGAAAGACTCCTTCGGAACTTGAACGCATAAAAAGAGCGGTAGAAGAAACAGAAAAGATGTTCGATAGATTGACAAAGGTCCTGAGACAGGGCTTAAAGGAAAAGGAGGTGGCTGAATTATTCGTGGGCTGGATGGAAGAGCTTGGTGCAGAGCCCGCCTGGGATCCATCATCCTGTCCTGCAGTTTTTGCCGGACCACAGGAAGTAGGTGCCCATGCTTCTCCCACAGAGAAGGCCATTAAAGAGGGAGAATTATTGAATATTGATTTCGGAATAAAGCTTGATGGGTATTGCTCTGATCTTCAAAGGATGTGGTATTTCCTCAGAAAGGGAGAGACTGCTCCTCCGCCAGAGGTGATAAAGGCCTTTGATACGATAAAAACCGCTATTCAGCTCTCCGCTGAGGAGCTAAAACCAGGAAAAAAGGGCTGGGAAATAGATAAGATAGCAAGGGATTACATTGTCTCCCAGGGGTATGACGAATACCCCCATGCCCTTGGGCACCAGGTTGGAAGGGATGCCCATGACGGCGCTGCACTTCTTGCCCCAATCTGGGAGCGATATGGAAGCCTTCCCTACATCCCTGTAGAGGAGGGAATGGTCTTTACCCTTGAACCAAGGGTTAACCTCCCGAACTACGGTGTTATGAGCCTTGAGGAGATGGTCGTCATAAGAAAGGATGGCGCCGAATTCCTCTCCCATCCGCAGAAGCAGTTGTGGGTAATTGGAGGTTGACAAAAGCCCCGTTCTTTAATAGAATAGGAAATCGGGGCGGTTAGCTCAGCGGTAGAGCACTGGCCTTACAAGCCGGGGGCCAGAGGTTCAAATCCTCTACCGCCCATTTGCGGGGTCGTAGCTCAACCCGGTTAGAGCGCTGGCCTGTCACGCCAGAGGTCGCGGGTTCAAATCCCGTCGGCCCCGCCATTTTCATTTGAAAATACTTAAATCTATTTTATTTGATGTTGCGATAGCCCTTACCATCTTACTTTTTCTAAACCTCTTTTTTATAGAAGAATTTGTTGTAAAAGGAAATAGTATGGCTCCTTCTATATTCCCCGGAGAAAGAATCCTTGTGTTGAAATTTCCCATCGGTAGGATTAAAAGATGCGATGTAGTTGTGTTCTGGTATCCCAATGACCCTTCTAAAACTTTTATTAAAAGAATTGCTGGACTCCCGGGAGAAAATGTGGAAATAAAAAAGGGGACGCTTTTTATAAACGGAAGGAAAGATAGCCACCGGTGTATTAAAGTGCCAGAAGATGCTAATATTAAAATGAGAATACCTGTGGGTTTTTATTTTGTACTGGGAGATAATAAGGAGGTGAGTAACGATAGCAGATATGGATGGCTTGTGCCAAGAGAATTTCTTCGAGGTAAAGCTATTGCGGTTTACTGGCCTCTTGTTGATATGAGGTTTATAAAATGAAAAAGGTACTTACCCCGGAACGGCTTCTTATGGGGAGTTTTGCAGCAGCGATTCTGATTGGCTCAATTTTGCTTTCTCTGCCAGCAGCTACAAAGCATGGGAAGCTTTCATACATTGATGCTCTTTTTACTTCCACCTCTGCTGTTTGCGTGACAGGATTGATTGTAAAAGACACTGCTAAGGATTTTACCCTTTTCGGCCAGAGCATAATTCTTTTTCTTTTTCAGCTCGGCGGACTTGGTATAATGACCTTTTCTTCTGTTATTCTTCTGCTTACCGGAAGAGGTGTAAGCGTTTTAAGCAGAACCACACTCCAGCAGAGCTTTTCTCCAGTAGGAATAAAAGATTTCAAGACTTTTTTAAAGGATATACTTATTTATACTTTTTCCTTTGAATTATTTGGGGCTCTTTTACTTTTTACCCGATTTGCCTCGCGGCTTGATCCCTTTTTTGCGGCTTTTGCTTCAATTTTTCATGCTGTCTCTGCATTCTGTAATGCCGGGTTTTCGGTTTTTTCCGACAGTCTGATGGGCTGGAGGGGAGATATTGTAGTGAATCTTACCATGATGTTTCTCATTGTAATGGGAGGGGCAGGCTTTTTTGTGTTTTGGGACATTAAGGAGAGGGTTAGAGGAAAGAGAAAAAGATTTTCCCTCCATTCAAAAATTGTAGTATTAACAACGACTTTCCTTATTACTTTGGGGGCTACATTGATCTTTTTGCTGGAGAATAAAAAAAGTTTTTCCTCTTTTACCCTGAAGGAAAAATTTCTTGCCTCTCTTTTTCAGGCCATTACCCCAAGGACAGCAGGGTTCAATACGGTTGACATATCTGCCCTTTCTCTGCCCACGCTTCTTCTAATTATAGGGCTTATGTTTATAGGTGCTTCTCCTGGTTCTACCGGAGGAGGAGTCAAAACAACCACGGCATTTCTCGGATATCTTTCTCTAAGAAGAATTATCACAAGAAGAAAACAGGTGCAGGTGTTTTCCAGGGGGATAAGGGATGAAGTTATGGAACGGGCTCTCGTTCTACTCCTTTTCTTTCTGACCTTTCATTTTTCTGCTACATTTCTTCTGGCAATAACTGAGAGGTTTTCATATATCCAGCTTGCCTTTGAAGAAATGTCCGCGATGGGAACGGTTGGTCTCTCCATGGGAATAACCTCAGGGCTTTCTCCTCTGGGGAAAATAATAATTATTATCTCTATGTATCTTGGAAGGGTAGGGCCCCTCACAGTTCTTACAGCAATGATTAGAAGGAGCAGAGGAAGATTTTCTCTGCCCTATGAAAATGTTATGATAGGGTAAGGAGGGAAAAATGGGAAGATATGTGGTTCTCGGGCTGGGTAGCTTTGGCTTTTATCTGGCCAAAACCCTTTATGAAAATGGCCAGGAAGTGATTGCTGTGGATTCGGATGAGAATATCATTGAAAAGATAAAGGATTATGTAACACAATCCTTTGTGGCGGATGCAACGGATAAGGAAACTCTTTCGGCAATAGGAGTTACAGATGCAGATGTTGTGGTTGTTAGCCTGGGGCCAAGAATGGAGCCCAGTATTCTATCTGTTCTTTACCTGCGAGAACTGGGAGTGAAGGAGATAATAGTCAAAGCCCTAAATGAAGATCACAAGAAAATTTTAGAAGTGCTGGGTGCAACGGATGTTATTTATCCAGAAAAGGATATTGCCGTAAGAACTGCCCATAAGATAATGAGTGGAAATGTTATAGATTTTCTGCCACTGGCTCCTGGTTACTCTATACAGCAGATTGCTCCTCCCCCTGAGTTTGTTGGGAAAAGCCTGAGAGAGCTTGATTTAAGAAACAAATATAAGATTCAAGTTATAGCGGTAAAAGAAATTATCCCTGAAAAATTACACCTCATCCCCGCCGGAGATTTTGTGATTAAGGAATCTGACCTTTTAATGGTCGTGGGCAGGGATGAGGATATAAGAAAACTCTCAGTTCAGTAGTAAATGGAAATTCCTCCCATCAGCATAAGTCCAGAGAGATCTATTGGTTCAAAATCGAGGAAGATTGGTTCCAAACTTCCCTTTGCCACATGGTAAATTACCGAAAGCCTGACAGCGTATTTTCTATCGAATTTCAAAAGCAGGCCTCCGTTCAAGAAAACTCCGAAATTTCCAGAAGTTCTTTTGTAGTCCCCCGGATAAATTGGTAGATCAGGATCTGAAAAGTCTATAAAGTCTCCATCCTGACGCCATTCCCAGCTTACATATTCTACTCCCGCACCTATAAAGGGAAGAAGTCCCTTTCTCCTTACTGGAATTGGATAAAATCTCCAGCCAAGTTGGAAAGGAATCTCCTTGAAGGTGACCCGCTGTTCAATTGGGCTTCCATCCCAGTATACGAAATCTCTGTATTCTGTATTTACTCTGGTAAGGTAGCTTCCAAAACCAAAAAAGAGACCGCTCTTCCAGCGAACATTTTCCCATTCGAAATAATAAATGGTGTTATTGAAATTCTTTTTGGAAAGTATGAGGTTTTCAAAATTAACGTCCCAGATATCGCTGTTTGCATTGGGCCTGAACTGCCCTACCATAAAGCTGATGGAAGTGGAAAGCAAAATGGCCGGGAAGATTAAAATTAGAATCGCTATCGCAAATCTTTTCATTTTTTACCTCCTTTTAAAAATTTTACACTTTTATTCTGCAAAAACCATGCCATTTTTTCTCTATGAGAACAGAGGATAAAAATTTTTACTGTCCACAAATTAGGTCACTCTTCATTTAAAGATTTGTCCACTTATAGATATAAATGTTTTTCTTAAAAGGGTCAAAATAAATGATGTATTTTCCGGAGGCGAAAAAATAAGATGTCTGAAAATCCTTCCATGCTGTTTTGAGAATCTTTAAATCCGAAGCCCTCAGGATATCTATTCTTCTCCTTTTACCTTTCCATATGTTTGTAAACGAAAATAGGTGTTTCTCAGAATATATCAATTTCTCCACTGCATATGTTTTTAATCCATGAATTTTGTACAACTTGTAGAGTAAAGGAGAACTGGTGCCGGTTCCACCAATTTTAATTTTTAATATTACCTTTCCTCCCTTATCCAGCTTTTTAATTTCGTAAGTTGTAGTGTCACAGACATAATAATTTCTGCCATCTGAATCAAAGGCAGGGATCGAAACAACAATATAATAGGTAAATTTTCCTTTCTTTAAGGACAGAATCTGTGGTCTATATGAAAAGATTTCGTTAATTTCATTTCCTTTCAAAAGAAAGAACTTTCCGCTCCCGGGTGTTTGAGTTTTAAGAAAAATTTTCCCGTTTCGGAAAAGAAAGCCATTAAATTTCATTCCAACATCTGATAATACTCTGCCGCTTTTTAGTTCCTTTATCTGCCCCTCGGAAAAGACAAGAACAGAATCAGTGGTTAACTCAAAATCATCTATTTTTCCCTTTGCCAGAATTTTTGAACCTTTTCCCTCAAGAGAATAGATTTTTAAAAGAGAATCTTTCCCGCTTTTTTCTAGGACATAAAGAGTAGAATCTCTTGTCTGAGCCTTTACTACTCTGCCCTTGAGTTTAAAAGTATAAACTTCACCTGCATATAAATGTGCGAAAAGAAAGACAAGAAAGAATGCCGGGGGCGGGACTCGAACCCGCACGGACAAAGTCCTGAGGATTTTAAGTCCTCTGCGTCTTCCTGTTCCGCCACCCCGGCTGTTTTTGTTACTTTTCAATTAATGTTTTCAGTGCCTTTCCGGGTTTGAACCTCACATATTTCTTAGCTGGAATATTAATCGGTTTTCCTGTTCTTGGATTTCTGCCTTTTCTTGATTTTCTCTTCTTAACTTCAAAGGTCCCGAATCCCACCAGCACAAGTTTTCCATCCTTGGAAATCCCCTCTTTCATCCCTTCCAGTGTAGCATTAATGGCTTCCAGAGCCTTCGCTTTGGAAAGCCCTGTTGCCTTGCTCACAATGTTTACAAGTTGTTCTTTTTTCATAACCACCTCCTAAAAATATTATATTATTCCTTGCATCTATTGTCCAGATACCACTCTATTTGCTTCACTATTTTAAGAAATACTGCAACATCCCTTTTTTCCCAGTATGTTCTGCCGATAGCTCTTCTAAGGATTCTTGAGAAATGGTCTGACTCATTGGCTTCTCTAAACTCAAGTTTTGCCATTGTTTCCATTATTCTGCGGTGAAGAAGTTGAAGGTCATTTTCTTGTGCGAGTTTTTCTTTTGGTGAAGAAATAGGTTCTCTTATGGTGTCGTAGATGGTATAGGCATAAAGCATTGCCGCCTGGGAAAGGTTGAGGGAAGGGTAACTTCTATATGCGGGAATAGTAGTAAGAAAATGGGCTCTTCTAAGTTCCTCATTTGAGAGCCCTCTTTCTTCTCTTCCGAACATAAAGCCTATTTTATTTTCTCCAGCGAATTTTAGAACTTCTTTTACTACTTCTCTGGGTTCCCAGGAAGGCCCTCTTTCGTGTCCAAGTCTTGCTGTTGTAGCGACGACCACAGCCAGATCTTCTATCGCCTCATCCACAGAGGAAAAGATTTCTGCGTTTTCAATTATATGGTACGATTGGTAAGCCATCATTTTGGCTTCGTCTGCTTTAAGGTCAGGTGGATTGACAATTCTCAGGTGGGAAAGCCCCATTGTATTCATAGCTCTCGCAATAGAGCCTATATTTCCTGGATACTGTGGCTCTACAAGTATGAAATGGATGTTATTAAGTATTTTATCCCTTTCCACAGAGTTAATTTACCACCAGTGTTTTTAAAGGTCAACCTGCCCATAAAATATAATGTTTTGTGTATAATATTTTTTGTATAATATCTTTAAGGAGGTAATAATGAAAAAGCTTAAATTTTCATTGATATCTGTCCTTTTAATATCTATTTTTGTTTTTTCATCTCCTTCTGGATTAAAAGTTTATAATTTAAAAATTAAGGGTTCGAAGGAAATTGAACTTGGCGTTGGTTCCGGTTTGGGGATTGAAGAAGGTCTTTCAGGTTACCTTTATTTTTCAAGTAAAGGGAAGACCGAAAAAGTGTTGATAACTGTCATTCAAGCTGAACCAAACAGATCTGTGGCAATCCTTGAAAGGCCTCTTCCTGAAAACGCAAGGATTATTTATGCAGTGTTTTTTCCGTCCAGAAAGATTTTGAGAGAAGAAGTTGTTGTTGAGGCATTTCGTTATCCTGAAAAACTTACAACCCTCCCTGCAGCAGAGATAGTTAAAGGAGGGAAGGAAATAAAGGAAAGCATGAAAGACTCTGTGGCAGATGCTCTTCTGGATGCAGGTGTGCCACAAATTGGAATGGGTGGCCTTACAAAGGCAATTGCGGTAAGAGGTCTTGCAAGAAGACGGTCTCTTTTGCTTGTGGATGGAACCAGGGTGAACACCGACAGAAGAACCGGGCCTTCCGCACATTTCATTTCGCCGTTTTTAATAGACCATATAGAAGTTATAAAGGGACCAACCTCTGTATTTTATGGTTCCGATGCCATAGCTGGAGTTGTGAATATGCACACGCTTGAGCCTGACCTGAATCTTGGATTTAACGGGACATTGTTTTCAGGATATTCTTCCTCTTCTGACAGAAAAAACGTGGCCTTATCTTTCGGAAAGGGATTTGGCAAAGTCGGATTTATAACAGCCTTTGACCTTGTTTCTGCTGATGATTATCAATCTCCTCTTGGAAAAGTTTCCCATTCTGGCTACAACCGGGAGAATCTATTTTTTAAAACAGAGCTTACTAGTTCAGGAAGAAGTTTTGATCTTATGGTTTTACAAAGCCACGGATGGGATATTGGAAAACCTATGTGGAGCAATCCAAATAAAATTACATGGTACCCAAAAGAGAACCATATTCTAATTAAAGGTGGATACAAACGTTCTTCTTTCCTTGGAAAAAACATCGATTTTAATGTTAATTTTTATCTGCATCCCTATTCCCGCAAAACGCATTCTGAAAAGTGGGGAGATTTTCTACTGAAAAAAGAGGAAGCAGAGGTTTCAAGTTTTGATTATGGCTTGGACGTGGCATTAAATAAAGTTTACAGACGAACAAGGATAATCTTTGGTATGGACTTTAAAGGTGTAGATAAAATGAACGCAAAAACAAATACCTGGCACTTTAGTGCCCCTGAAGTGGTAGAAGAGGCCCTTCATCAGGAGCCTATAGTAAATGGAAGAAAAACCACTGCCGGGTTCTTTTTCACTTTTGACTATAATACTGACAGAATTGACCTGACTCTTGGTGCAAGGCTTGATGAAATTTTTACTGCAGCAGAAGGGTGGGAAAAGAAGGAAAACAAAGCGGTTTCGGCTTTTTCAGGGATAAGTTTGCTTTTAACAAAAAATATAGCTGCTTTTTTATCCGCAGGCAGAGCTTTCAGGGCGCCAAGTTTAAGCGAACTTTACTATTCAGGTCTTACTGGTAGAGGTTATGTTATAGGAAATCCCGGGCTTTCTCCTGAGACAAGTTACAATCTGGAAGCTGGAGTTCGATATTTTTCGAAAAATGCTTTCTTAGGAGTTTACATTTTCAAGTACTGGATCCATGACATGATAGAAAGGTATCGCTCCGAAGAATCAATATATACATATGGAAATATAGAGGAGGGAATTTTAAAAGGAGCTGAAATAGAATACGAGTTACGACCCACAAAATTCCTTACAATTAGCGGTAATTTTATTTCATATAAAGGAACTACCCCTGAAGATGAGCCACTCAATGACATTCCACCAATGAGGGCATTTGTAAAAATTCGCGCAGAGAAAGGAAAAGTATTTTCTTCGCTGGAATACATACATCAATGGGAATATAGAAATCCAGGGCCAGCAGAGATTCCTATAGAAGCTTTTGATCTTTTGAATCTTAGAGCCGGCCTGAGTTTTAGTTCCAGAGTCTCAATAAATCTTGCTGTGGAAAATCTCTTTGATGAGACTATTTTTGCAAGACCTGACCCTGATGCTCCTCCCGAACCTTCAAGAACCTTTAAAGCTGGAATTCTATGTAAGTTTTAGCCCTTTTTCTTTTTCCAGAGAGCTTCTGCCTCTTCAGCTTCCTTTTCCATAATAGTTTCTATATTGGTGGTTCCGTATTTTTCTTTTAACTCTTCTTCTGAAAGAAGCTCAAGTTCAAGCTTTCTCCATTCTTTGAGCCCCACAATTTCATTAAACTCTGCCCAGTTTACCCCTTCTTTTGCCACATCTATTATATTACCCTTTTTGAGTTCGTTAAGGGCTTTCATGATCGCCTTTACTGCAGGGTATAGGCAGATCATGGGAACCGAGAGATATTTTACCCCGATCTCCTCAAGTTGCTTTAAAGTGAATGGTGGTGTTTTACCTCCAGGTATTATGTTGAAGGCGATGGGTATGGGAATTTCCCTAACAAGAATTTCTACCTCATTGAGGGATTGAGGAGCTTCAACATAGAGGTAATCAGCTCCAGCTTCAGCATAGTGCTTTCCTCTCTCCAGAACCTCTTTAAATCCGTATACACTTCGTGCATCGGTTCTTGCGCCTATTACAAGGTAAGGATTAGATTCATTTCGAGCTTTTACTGCAGCCTTTATCTTTCTTACCATTTCGTCGGTTGAGACTATCTGTTTCCCTTTCATATGTCCGCAGCGCTTTGGCCACACCTGGTCTTCTATCCTGATACCGGCAGCTCCTATACCAGCGAAATTTTTCACAGTCCAATATACATTTAGAGCATTACCATAACCTGTATCTGCATCTACATCAACAGGAAGGGACACCGCGTTTATCATGGTTCTCACCCTCTCAACCATTTCTCCATAACCAACAAGCCCGATATCAGGTTGCCCAATTATGGATGCGGATATTCCGTATCCAGAGGTCCCTATCACATCGAATCCGGCTTTTTCAATTAAGATTGCAGAGAGAGCATCGTAGGCGCAGGGTCGGAGAGTCAGACCCTCTCTTTCAAAGTAACTTCTGAAAGTTTTTGCTCGCCTTACAAAGTCATCGCAAACATACATAATTAGTCCTCCATTTTATAAAATATTAAATTTTTAATTAACTTAAAGGACTAAAGTATATTCTTATAGACCTGCAAAGTCAAGAAAGGGCAGAAATTAATACCAGGTGGAACCCTTTAAAGCACCCGTTTTCTTTATTTTAAATTCTTCTGAAATTCTTCCGCCAGATCTAAAAGTGCCCCGACGGTCTTCCTTATCTCAGATTTTTTAATAATCTTAAGGGCTCTTAACAGCGAGAACCGATTTCTGGGAGAGGAAAAATTCGTTTTTGCAAGACTTCTGGTTGCAGCAGAAGCTATCTTTAATGTTTGCTTATCAGTTAGGGATTCTACAATTTCCCTGAATTCCTGTGAATTAATAATCTCTGCTTTCTCTGAAATGAGTTCAAGAGTGGAAGGTTCCAGAGAGCTTAACACGTCCAGGAGCTTTTCAATCTTCTGGAAATTTTCCTCATGTGACAATTTTTCAAACAGGTCGCCGATCCGGGAAATGATTTTTACGTTCCTGTCTATCATATCTTCAGTGAGGGTGTCGGTTATGAGGACAACAAGGTTAAGAAAGTCGAAGAGATTGTCCACCACCCTGTCATCTAACTGGGAAAAAGTAACAAAAAATTTTTCCAGTTTTGATGAATCTCGATCAAGAGCCTTTATCAGGGATAGAGTATTCTTTAATGAAAGTATTTCCCCTGCTTCGATTAGATACTCAGCGGTCTGACTCAATCTTTCCACCATGCTTTCAGTGAAAACATCCGTAAAGAGCTTCAGGATGTTTGTCATGTCTACAAAGAAAGCCAGTTTTTCCTTTAACTCTTTAATTTCGGTTTGTTCTTCCTGAGTGAATTCCATAGCTTCCCTCATAGAATTCCCTTAGCTGTTAACCAGTAAAGTCTTCTAATATTACGATTAAGTTAAATATTATTAAAATGGTCAGGTATATGTTAGTTATTTTTTTCACAAAAGTCAAGTATATGCATTCTGTCAGGATTCTTTTTAGAATTGAGCTATTATATAAAAAACTTTTTCTCTGATCTCAGAATTTTATAGAGCTACCACCGAATGCGAATTGATAGCCTTGCCTGGCGAGGTTGTTGCCGTCCCCAGACCTCCCCGAAGGAAGGAGTATCTATCCTGACGTATGAGACTGGTCTCTGACTGTTGAGAATATTAAAGACATCTGCCCTTATACTTAGAAAAACTCCTGCTCCTAGAGGGAATTCCTTTTCAATGCCTGCATCAAGATAGAGTATGGAGGGTGTTGTCCTAGAGCCTCTCCCTTCAGGAAAAGCATAATATCCAAAGAAAGGAACAAGTCCTCTTTTCTCCCAATGATAGCCCGAAAGCCATTCCCCTGATATAGAAAATACCAATCCATAAGGGGTGAACATTATTGCATTAATCTTTATGTGATGGTCCACGCTGTAGGGTAATTTGCCATACCACCCTTCATCCCCATATTCTGGACCTCCAAGGCCTCCAAACCCCCAGTCAATTAACTGTTTTACTGGAAGAAGCTCTGGAAGAGGAGGGACAAAAATGTGTTTTCCGAAAAGAGTTACATAATAAGTTCCTCCTTCTTCTTCTCCCCATGAACCCATTTCAACCTGCCCTGGATTTGTCCCTTTCGCTGATGAATATGTGTAGGAAGCATTCAATATCAGGAATTTCCCTGCAGAGCCCTGAAGTTCAAACTCCAGACCATTGTAATCTCTCCTTTTGAACTTGAAATTTTCGAACACGAATTTATAGTAAGGCGGATTGGGGTCAAAATATCCCACAAGCTCTAATAGATTTTTTGCCTCTGTTCTTACATACCTTATTTTGAACACCCAGTTTTTGAAAAAGACTTTGTCATATTCAAGGAGATATCTTTTTAAAGAGTTGGGCTTCAAGTTTGGATTTATCTCGTATGGTCCCTGCTTCTGTTCATTAAGAAATTCCCAGTTTTCTGGATTGTGAAGTTCTTCGTCTGTTGGGTTTTCCGGACCCTTCCAGAGGTAGCGTCTGAAATGAATAGGTGCCTGCGGATTGAAGAAGCCGAGGTGCATTGTAGGCGAGATGTCTTTGAATATTCCCCATCCGGCTTTGAGAATATTGTTTCCGTTTCCCGTTAAATCAAAGGTTGCAAATATTCTTGGTGAGAGAAAATCCGACAGCCCCCAGGACCACATTTCCTTTCCCTGGCTATTGTAATTATGTTGAGTATAGGAACGAAGCCCGATCATAAAAGTTAATCTTCTGAAAGTAAATTTATCACGCAAATATACTCCGATTCCAGAAGTGGAGTTTACAAAGGCAAAAGGTCCATATTCCCATAAAAGAGAAGGAGTTCTCTTCCCCTCCTGCCAGCTTTTGAAGGAGTATTTTGTTCCGTTATCGAAGCCATTACCTGGAAACGGGTCTTCAGCCCTGCCTGAAAAATCAACCCGAAAATCAGAGCTTTCCTTGAAGTATTCAAAACCAAAGCCGAGTTCATGAGTTCCAAACCTTTTAGAGGGAACGATGTGGGTGAATCTAATAGCTAAGTTGGTTCTTTTCTCCATGTCTTCGGTTCTGCCCAGAACATTATGAATATTTTGTGCTATGTCCTCTATAAAGTACATTGCAAGATTCAGGTCTCCACTTTCTGGCTCAAAAAATGTTCTTTTGTACGAGTTCCCGCCTGAGGCCTCAATAAAGGTTGTTGGAGAGATTACTCCCTTGTAGGATAGGATGAAAAGTCTTTCTGATAGTTCGTCTTTTCTGTAAGTTTCGGGTACTCCTATTCCTCCACTCTGGTGAAGAAGTCTTTTATACATTGCACTTAGAGAAATAGTGTGGTTTTCCAACGGCGAAAAGCTCAGTTTAGTAAAAAGGCTGTCTAAAACATTGGTTCTTTTTCCGGATGGCACATAAAGATAATCTATATACCCTTCCCTCGTTTCATCAAGATTATAAAACGCATCATTGGAAATAAAAAACCAGAGTTTTTGTTTTATAATCGGACCACCAACATTAAAGTATCCGTTATATCTGGAAAAACTTTCAGGTTCAAAAGAGATGGAAAGCTGAGACAATTTATCTGCTTGTAAAGCTTTGTCTGTAAAAAGAAGACCTGCCTCACCGTGGAATTCATCCCCTCCAGTTTTTGTGACGATATTAATTACGCCCCCAAAAGCTGAAGCGAGCTCCGGGCTGAAGGGATCTGATATTATCTGTATCTCATCTATGGCGTCGTAATTTACAGCAATGCCTTCATTTGCAAGTCTAACCCCTCTTACGGAAAGTCCATCCACAAGCCAGTTGTTTCCCTCCTCTCCTTCACCTCTAAAGCTTGGGAGGCCACGACCTCTTCCTCTTCGGGTGCTCGTCCTGACTCCCACGACCCCGGGAATGAATTTTGTTACATCCACAGGGTCCCTGCCGCTGGAGGGAAGAACCTCAAGCTCATCTGAGCTTATCTGATAACTTATGTCAGAGGACAACTTTTCAAGAGGAGGAGCTTTTTCCTCTACTATAACTTCTTCCTCAAGAGCTACAGCTTCCATTTCCGCTTTAAGGAAGGTGCTTCTTCCTACATATACTCTTACGTTTTTAATTATAACGGGAGAGAAACCCTGCAAATGGAAGGTTACTGTGTATTTCCCCGGCGGAAGGAAAGGAAGCACGAAACTACCATCCTTTAAAGAAAAGGAAGTTCTTTTTCCCTGAAGGCTTGGTCCTGTAGCGGTAACAGCAACCCCCGCCAGGGGGTTACCGTTTTTGTCGAAAACTATGCCCTTTATCTGTCCAGTCTCTGCTGCTACAACTGTAAAGACGAAAAGAGTTAAAAAAATCAGAAACTTTCGTTTCAACTATCGATATTTAAAATTTGTATGTAAAACTTATAGAAGGAACAAGCATTTTCATGTTATAAACACCAGGCATATTATCTGCTGTTGGAGTTACATTTCTCTCCTTTCCCATCAGATATTCCACTCCAAGGTCAAGATTATAGCCCTCTCCTTTTATTCCAAAACCAAAGGTAATCACATTGAAATCAAAGCTCGGAAGAAGAATATTCATTGTTTCGTCAGGTGCAGGTGTGGGGTCATAATAATACCCGCCTCTTACTGCAATGTTTTCATTAATCATATACTCTGCTCCGAATCTTATTTGTGTAGCATTCTTCCAATTAAGAACCATTTCTTCTTCCTTATCCGGAGTCTGCGCAAAGATGAGCTTCCATATACTGCTTTCGAAATCTGTTTTTATTACATCTTCCTTACTCCACTGGGTCCACTGAACGTCAGCGGACAAAGTAAAGTTATCCACAGGATTGAAGGCTATACCAGCTCCAATCCACATAGGCCATGTAATATCACGAGTAAAGGATGAGGTGGTTGGAACAGTTGTGCCAAAAAGCTGGGAAAAATAGGCAAGGGCCTCCATTGTGACATCTCCAGAAAGGGAAATCTTTGAAGCCGTTTTAAATGAGAGCCCAAGACTTAAATTTTCCGAAGGCTTCATAAGAACACCGAGGGTTGCGCCGTATCCCCATCCGTTTGAATCCTCGGCATATTGAGCTCCGCCTGCGGAAGTTTTAAGCTTCATCATCCCGTAATTTGCATTTAAAGCCACTCCAAAGGAAAGGATGTCCGATGCTTTATATGCAACTACCGGGGAAATTGTTACCATTCCGATTTTACTCATCCATTCAAGTTCTTTTCCGCCGGTGAGTGGAAGAAAATCTTTTCCATCCCAGTTGGACCCAAGTCCTGAGGGAGTGTAGACTGCAAGACCAGCTGTTAACTTTTCGCTTAAAGGCAGGTAAAAAGCAAAAAGGGCTGCAGGATAATGTTTACTATAACTGGCGTCCACTCCCACCAGGTCAAATTTATAAGAAGCAGAAGGGATAATATCTGTAAAATACAATCCCAAGGTTTTTCCTTCAAACTGAGTTATTCCAGCAGGATTCCAGAAAACTGCACTGGGGTCATCTGCTATTGCTACAAAGGCTCCCCCCATAGATAGGGCTCTTGAACCGAGACTATTCAAATTGAGCCCATTTCCAAAAAGAGAAACACTAAAAACCAATAATAAAATTGGGACTAGTTTCCCTCTCATAATTTCCTCCTTAAATTCGTTCTGTATTATTTTAGTTAATAAAATTTAACCCGGCAAGTTTATATAAACAGTGTAATTTGTGAC
>JAGHBF010000072.1 GCA_021161165.1 Candidatus Aminicenantota bacterium | reverse complement strand
GCTAAATGATATGTCAAAAAGCTTCTCCAGGTCTGTCTGGTAATAATTTATAGTGGTTCCCCCTAAAATTAAAGAATACATGGCTTTAGTGGTTTTCTCTGTATATGGAGAGTCAAAACTTACTATAGTGAAGCCCAGGCCTATTCCAGAAAAGGTAGTGCCTATCCCATAAGTATAATAGGGGATAAAACTGAACTCTACCTGGGGCGTTCCTTCTGTAAAATTTCCCTGGGTATGAAAGAAGGAAATTCCCATACCTGCTTTTGCAAAAATATCAAAATCGCTGGTGGCTTTAAGAGACGTAAATGTTAAAAGAAAGGCAATAAGTAAAACCAGTTTCCTTTTCATTTAAACCTCCATTCTTTTTTACTATGTTAACACAGAGTTTTTTTATCTTAAAAACAGGATTAGTTTTTCCAGAATAAAAGCTGTTAGGATGAAAACTGAAAAAGCTACAAAAAGTATAAGAGCGTAGTTCTTAGAAATTTTATCAAAACTTAAAGTATTGAACTTAAGGGTCTGTCCCCTTAAATTCTCTATTGCGAAAGTGATCAGAAAAGGAATTGAGAAACCTATGAAATTCCACCACATCCAGGAGACTTTTTCTTTAAAAAATCCCCACAGAACTACATTAGTGGTCACCCCTGCAAGAAGTCCCAGAAGCACAGATTTCCCATTTATGCCCGAGAAGAAAACCCCAAGCAAAAAAACGGCAAGAATAGGTCCATAAAATGCAGAACCTATCATATTTACCAGTTCTATTACTGTTTCTGAACTTTTTATAAAGATAAATGCTACTCCTATGGCAAAAATTCCCCATAGGATGGTTAATAATCTTAAAATAAAAACACCTTCTTTTTTCCCTTTAGCAAATAATGGACTTAGAAAATCCTCCCAGGTGACGGCACTTAGGGAGTTTAAAGCACTGTCAACTGATGACATTGTGGCTGCGAAAATTCCTGATACCATTAAACCCTTAAGACCGGCAGGAAAGAACTGGATTATAAATTGGGGAACAAGAAAGTTTACCGGTTTGCCCTGGATAAATTTATAGAATGAGGGATGTGTATTTATGAAAGGAATTAGTAGAAGTCCAAAAAATAAATAGAGCAGGGTTACAGGAAATCTCCATATTCCGTTTAGTACGAGAGCCTTTTGAGCATCTTCTGCATTTGCTGTTGTGAGAAGCCTTTGTGCCTGGGACTGGTCACATCCATAATAAGAAAAATAGAGAAAAAATCCTCCTATAAGCATTGGCCAGAAGCCAAACGTCTCGCCTGATCTGAATCCCAGTTCTTTTATTTTAAAAATGTTTAAACGAGTTATTACGGGAAAGGAAAGGGACACGCCCGTTTTTAATAAATATAGTGACACGAATCCCACCGAGAAGAGTACTCCTGCAACAAAAATGAAGAATTGCATTATGTCTGAATAGATATCTGCTTTTATTCCTCCCATGGTGGTATAAATAATCGTTACCACTCCAACAAGGAGTATTGTATATTTGAGAGAAATGGAAAGACAGACCGCGGTAACAACAGAAGTTGCAAGTAAGGCTACCGCTGTGCCTGCTCCTCTGCTTAAAAGGAAGATGAAACTAATAGCTTTTCTAACCTGTCTATCAAATCTGGATTCCAGAAATTCGTAAATGGATACCAGACCTTTACGATGATATACGGGAACAAGGAAAATGAGAATACCTATCATAGCAAGAGGGACTGCAAATTCATATTGCAGCCAGAAAAGCCCTCCTCCTTTTCTTATAGCTACAAACGCAGGGGCTCCTATAAGACTGATTGCGCTAATCTGAGTGGAGACAATTGAAAGAGCGACCTGCCAGGGTTTCATCCTTCTCCCTGCAAGATAATAATCTTCCTTCCCTTTTTGTTTTGAGCCAATGAAAAACCCCAGCCAGATTATTCCTGAAATGTAAAGTAAGACTATTCCCCAATCAATTGCTCCCATAAAGGATTTATACCAGATACTTAGAGAGTAAGTCCAGAGCTGAGGAAATGGACCCCACACAGTATTTTGGCAAATACTATAAAATAAGGTTACAAATCCTTAGTAAGCCTCTGTTTCTTGGTTATTAACTCTCCATCAATTTACCTATTTTTTCAGTCTGTGGAAAAGATTCAAGGATTATTTTAATGATTGATAGGAGAGGCACAGAGATTATCATACCTACAATACCCCAGAGCCAGCCCCAGAAAAACAGGGAAAAAAGAATTAAAAGTGGAGATAGATTTAATGTCCTTCCCATAAGCCTGGGTTCTACCACATTTCCCATAATCATTTGGTTTAACACCAGAAGTAAAAGAAGGAACAGCACAGGAATAAGTTTTCCAAATTTAATAGCTGCAAGCAGAAGAGGAGGGATGGTTATTATAAATGAACCTATGTTCGGGATATAGTTGAAAATGAACGTAAGAAAGCCCCATACAAAGGCAAAATCTATACCAAAGATTACAAGAATTAGCCATACATTAAATCCAGTTATTAAGCTTACCACTGTCTTGGTCCAGAGATATCTATAAATCTTCTTTGTGGTTTCTCTATATAGATTTTTGAACTGGGAAGCCCTGTAATCAGAATATACTTTGTCTATTTTCTTTTCGAGGTTTCCCTTACCTATCAGCATGAAGAAGAAAAACAAAAGCATCAAAGACAGTTCGCTCACGAATTTTACGAAAGAGCCCATTGTTTTTACTGCAAATGAGCTTATAGCTCTGATATCGATGTTTTTTACAAGCTCTTCAAGTTTGAGCATGGGGTATTTCTCTCCAAGATTTATGAAAAATTCCTTTGCCTTTTCAAATTTTGAAGAGTATCTTGGAATTTCCTGTGCGATCATGTCAAAACTGGAGTAGGCGAGAAGACCAAGAATAACAACGAGACCAAAGACTATAATCGCCACAATTAACATGGCCACCCATCGAGGAAATTTTCTTTTTTCGAGGATGTCCACCATGGGGGAAAAAAGAAAATAGAGGATCATGGCTACAGCGAAGGGAATCATAAAGCTAGAGGTTAGTTTTAAAAAAAGCCCCAGAACGGTTATTAAAAAAGTAAGATAAAATGTGGTTTCCAGTTTTTCTTTCATTTGTTCTCTAATGGGTTAGCATAAACCTGATCCTTTCCTTTTCCACCTGTGATATAACTTTACCATAAAGTTTCAAGTATTTTTTAAGATATTTCCTGGCTTCCGATTTTTCCCCAAGCTTATAAAGGGTAGTTCCCAGGTTGAAAAGAGCAAAATAATGGTTCGGGTCTTTTTCAAGTGCCCTTTCCCACCATTTTACCGCTTCCCGGGGATTTCCCCTCATCTCGTAGGCAGCTCCTATCCCGTTATAAGCAGACGCAAGGGATGGGTCAAGTTCTATTGCCTTTTTAAAATATTTTTCTGCATCTTCAGGTATCTGCATGGAAAGAAAAAGGGATCCAAGATTGTTGTAAACTAAAGGATCATTGGAATCAAGTGACAGAGCTTTTCTATAAGCTTCCATAGCTTCATCATAGTTTCCCGATCTCCAGTAAGCAATTCCCAGAGAATTCCAGGCATCCACATCGTTTGGGTCTCTTTTCAAGGCTTCTTTCAGGATAGGGATGGCCTTTTCAGGCTCCTGTTTTTCCACAAGTGTTATTCCCAGAGTGGAAAGAAGAGAACTGTTTTCCGGGTTATATTTGAGACCTTTTCTCAGAACTTTTTCAGCTTCATCAAATTTACCAATTGCTCTGTACATGGTTGCAAGAGTTGTATAAGCCTGAACGAATTCAGGTCTCTGCTCAATTATATTTTCAAGTAACGGAATAGCATCAGTGACCTTTCCTTCGCTGAATAATTTTATTGCATCCATGAGTTTGAGATGATAGGGCAGAAGGACTTTGAGGTCATCCGCCTTTGAATAAACTTTCTTTCTGGTTGCGGTGCCCACAACGTATCCCAGGCTTCTCAGTTTTTTGATTTCCTCCGCACTTACCTTCTTCCTTCCCTCAGGTGAAAATCCTTTGCTGTACGAATCTATTATCTTTTTTAACTGCTTTTCAAGTTCTATTGTGTCATATCCAGAAGCGAGATTTTTTGTCTCATTGAAATCTTTATCAATATCATAAACTTCCTTTATAGGAAGGTCTATGAATTTTATATTTCCTTTTATAAATCCTCTCAGGGGAGCCCAACCTCTATTGTAATAAGCAGAAAGTGCTTCAAAATATATTACTTTATCTCCCTTCCCTTTTCCCTTCATCTCTGGTAATAGAGACTTGCCCTGAAGAAATTCTGGTTTTTTAATGTTCAATATGTCACATAAAGTAGGAAATATATCAATGTGAGAAACCTTTTTTTCTGACTTTATGTGTTTTATTCCAGGATAATAAATAATTAATGGAACATGAAGAGTTGAGTTATATGCGAAATAACCATGAGTCCTTTCCCCATGTTCTCCGAGAGCTTCTCCGTGGTCTGAGGTAATTACAATTACTGTGTTTTCCATAACCCCCTTTTTCTTCAAATAAGCGAAAAATTTGCTGAGTTGCTGGTCGGTGTAAGCGATTTCTCCAGAGTATAGGTCATTTTTAAACCGTGTATTAAATGGTTCAGGGGGATTATAAGGCTGATGAGGGTCAAATAGATGTATCCAGAGAAACCACTTACCTTTTTGTTCATCCAGCCATTTTTCGACAAGGGACAAAGTTTTCTCCGCTCTTCTCTCTGCAAAAAAGAACTGAAACTTCTTTCCTGTTCCATATCTGTCATCATAAACATCAAAGCCTTGATAGAGGCCGTATCTTGAATCAAGAGGAAAAGCAGATACAAAAGCTCCGGTGGAATAATTGAATGTCTTCAGAAATTCAGCCATGGTAGTGTAAGAATCTGAAAGGACAAATCCAGAGTTATCGTGGATACCATGGGCAATAGGTGTAAGACCTGTGAAAATTGAAGTGTGTGAAGGAAGAGTTAAGGGAGCATGGGCAAATGCCCTGGTAAACAATGCTCCTTTTTTAGCGATAGAATCAATGGCCTCAGTTTTTACTGGGGATTCGGGGTTTATAGCACTTACATGGTCTGCTCTCAAAGTGTCAATTGTAATTACAAGCACATTAAAATCCCTCGGTTTTGAAGAGCATCCATTAAAAATGAAAAGAAAGGCAATCAAAAAAGGTAAAAACTTTCTCATACAAGTATTTTACAATCAAAGAGGAATTATTCAAGGTAGGGGTGGAAGAGCTCCTTTGCTCTTCCACCTTTTAAGTTTTATTTCATGTTTTTATAAGGCTCTATTCCCATATTATAGAACATGAATGAAAGAATATCGGTGTAATAATTAATGGTTCTTGTAGTTCCTGTAGCTCCTCCATGTCCTGCCTTTGTTTCTATTCTTATTAACACAGGATTCGGGCCTTTATATTTTTCCTGGAGTGTGGCTATATATTTAAACGAATGAGCAGGAAATACCCTATCATCGTGATCAGCAGTTGTGACAAGAACTGCTGGATATGGCAGACCTTCCTTTATATTGTGAAGAGGAGAATATTTTATTAGATATTTGAACTGCTCAGGGTTATCGCTGGAACCGTATTCGCTTACCCAGGCCCAACCTATAGTAAATTTTTGGTATCTTAACATATCCATAACTCCTACTGCTGCAATTGCTACTTTGAATAATTCTGGTCTCTGGTTGATTACAGCTCCTATTAATAAGCCACCGTTGGAACCTCCAAATATTGCAAGATGGTCTGAATCTGTATAGTTGTTATTTATTAGGTATTCTGCAGCAGCTATAAAGTCATCAAACACATTTTGCTTGTTTTCCAGCATTCCTGCCCGGTGCCATTTTTCTCCATACTCTCCGCCACCTCTTATACATGCCATTGCGTATACTCCATCATTTTCCAGAACAGGAAGCATTGTTACTCTAAAACCGGGCCTCATAGGTATATCAAAGCCTCCATATCCGTAAAGGAGGGTAGGTCTTTTACCGTCAAGTTTCAATCCTTTTTTGTGAACTATAAATAGCGGAACTCTGGTTCCATCCTTGCTCGTATAGAATACCTCCTTTGTTACGTAGTCCTCCGGGTTAAATTTAACTTTAGATTTTTTGAAGAGGGTGGATTTATTTTTTTCTATATCATAACGATAAATTGTGGGTGGATATGTGAAAGAGGTAAATGTGTAGAAAGTTTCTTTGTCTTCGGGTTTTCCCCTAAAGCCGTAGACAGTTCCTATACCTGGAAGTTCAACATCGTATAAATATTTTCCATCGGGTGTGAAAACGCTAACCTTTGAGTTGGCATCCTTAAGATACATGGCGAAAAGCTTTCCTCCTACATAGGAGACATCTTCCAGGCGATCTTTGCCCTCTGGAATAACATCCTTCCAGTTTTCCCTTGTAGGGTTATTCAGGTCAATAAGGACTAATTTATAATTAGGTGCTTTGTAATCGGTTAATATGTAAAATTTCCCATTTTTTGCTGCAATAAAACTAAAGTGGGCATCCGGATTGTCGATTAATTTTACAATTTCTGAATTTTTCTTTGTAAGGTCCTTATAGTAAAGCCTGTTTCCTGTGGATGAACTTTCCCAGACGTTGAGAATAAGATATTTTTCATCAGGGGTTACATAAACACCGAAACCTCTTTTGGGATGTTCTTTATCCTGATAAACGAGAATATCCTTTTCTTGAGGTGTGCCAATCCTGTGGTAATAGACTTTCTGGTAAAGGTTAGCCTGCTTGAGGGCTTCTTCTTTTTTAGGTTTGTCGTAACGGCTGTAGAAAAATCCATTTTTGTACCATGCCATTCCTGAAAATTTTATCCATTTGAGATGGTCAGGGAGAGGCTTTCTTGTTTTGAAATCCACCACAAAAAATTCCCTCCAGTCAGAGCCTCCTCTGGAAATGGAATAACCAAAGTATTTATTATCATGGGAGAAGAAAAGTCCCGTAAGTATAACTGAATTATCTTTAGAGAATTTATTGGGGTCAAGCAGAACTTCCGGTTTCCCATCCAGGCCTTTTTGGACATAGACAACACTCTGTTCCTGAAGGCCTGAATTATAGGAAAACACATAATAATCTCCAACTTTGCTTGGCATGGAATACTTTTCGTAATTCCATAGTTCGGTTAATCTTTTCCTTATTTTATCTCTGAAGGGAATTCTGGAGAAATATTCATCGGTGAGTTTCTTTTCCTCTTCTATCCATTTCTTGACTTCAGGGGAATTTATATCCTCCATCCAACGATAGGGGTCTGCAACTTTAGTCCCGAAGTAATTATCCACCACATTTACTTTTTTTGCCCGGGGATATTTGAGCCTTTCCTGTTTTTTTGAACATGAAACCAAGGTGAGAATCCCGATTGTTGTTACAATCAGGATAATAAAAAATCTTCGCATTTTTACCCTCCTTTCATAATTATTTATTTCTATTTTACGACATAACACTATTCTTGTTCCCAGAGTCTTAAAATTTTTTACCATTCGACTATATCCTTAATTTTGTAAGCCTCTTTTAATACAATCTGCCAATCTAATTTACCTTCTTCTATCCTGTCCATAGCATCTTCAAGTTTTTTCGTAAGCTCCTCGCTTACATATCCTTCGTAATTACGGTGTAAAAATTCATATACTTTTTTCCCTCTTGCCGTAGGGTGGAGCCATCCTTTCACTTCAATAACGTAACCTCTCTCTAGAAGAGTTTGAACTATATGTGCATAGGTGGAGGGACGGCCTAATCCTCTTTTCTTCATTTCAGCTATCAGGCTTCCCTGAGTAAATGGAGGAACCGCTGGAACCTTTCTGTATCTTATCTTCTCTATTTTTATCCCTTCTTCCCTATTGAAAATAGTAAAAGTTCTGTATATCAGGTCAAATCCGTGTGCTAATACTTCTATTATTACTTCCTTTTCGAAATTAAAAAATGGCAATTCTATAAAGAGCGTTTCTTTTTTGACCCGCACACTTCGCATCTGTGAGGCTATAAATCTTTTGAAAATCAGAGAATACAGTTTTATGGCATTCTGGGGATTTGCAAACTCAATAACTCCAGCAGTTACCATATTTCGCAATCCTACTTCATCTATAGGCCTTGTAGGTCTTATGCATTCATGTGCTCCTCCTGTTCCCCACGTTCTTGGATAGAATAATTCGTTTCCGAATTTATCCTGTATGTATGGTCTTGCTACTTGAAATTTCCCTGCATCTGATACCCTTGTTGAATCAGTTCTGTGATAGGTAATGAGTCCATATTCAAAAAGGTCCTGAAGAATCATCATTACTTTCTTTGCGTCCATTCTGAATTTCGTCCAAGCCTCTTCCAATATGGTGTCAGTGGTAAAAGGAGGGGGTGGGATTATCTCTTCAATAGATGAGGAAGAGAGATAAATTTTTGCCGAGTTTATATTCTCTGCTACTTTCTGGGCTGTTTGCACGTTATCGGTGAGTATTCTGACAACGTATCCATTTATTCTCAGTATAAGCTCGCCCTTCTTCTCTCTGGTTGCTTTTTCCCTTTCTATTATCCAGCCCAGGACTGGAGTTTGAACTCTTCCGGCAGAAAGCCAATTTTTACCGAATTGCTTCCATAAAACACGTGAAAGAGCAAAACCGACCCATCTGTCTAAAATGCGTCGAACCATCTGTGCTTTAACAAGATTAATGTTAAACTCCCGAGGTTTTTCGATTGCTTGCCTGAAAGCAGTGGGTCTTATTTCATGAAATTCTGCTCTTTTAATGTTATCTGAAAATAACCGTAGTAAGAGATAAAGATCATAAGCAATTTTTTCCCCCTCTGAATCCGGGTCAGTAGCGATATAGACTTCATCCACCTGGAACACTATTTTTTTTGCACCATCAACAATGTCAATCTTATCCCTTATCTCACCATCGCAGTGCGACTTTAAATATCGAACGTCTGTATGTTGTTCTGAAGATTTTATACAAGTTTTTATGGTATCGTAAATGGGAAGAAATTTATCACCATTAAGAACTCCAAAAAATCCTCTGTCTGTTACAAGGTCAAGTATGTGTCCCAGTGAAGCAGTTATAATAAGTAATCTATCTCCTAAAGGGACTTCATAGGCCATAAGTTTTCCTTCAAGTCTCGATTGGGGTCTTCCAAAAAATCCGGCAATTGTTCTTGCTTTATTCGGAGATTCGACTATCACAAGAGTTGTTCTGAATAAGTTTTTAACCTCAAAAGGAATGTCTCCAGAAATTGAAAGACGTGCTCTTTCTCTGTCCCTTTCTATTTCCTTTATTACAGAGTCCATGTCTATTTCTTTTAAAGATCTGAATTCAATATCCTGACTTGCAAAATATATAGAAAGTCTTTTCCGGAGTGATGAGAAGGCTTTTTTATCCCAATAGAAAAGGATGGAAAATCCACGAGTTAAACCTCCGGCGACCATTCTTGACGTTCTTCCTGTAGCCTGAATATATGATGATGAATCCGCAACAACTAAGTGTAGTTTGCCTTCAAAATAATGCAAACTTATATCAGGAGAGTTTTCAATCTTTTCCAGAAACTTTTTATTATTAAGGAATTCCTGCAGCCATTCTCTGATTTTTTCGATCCTGGTTTTTATAGAAGCATATTTTTCAAGGTCTTCCTCGCGTAATCCTGTATATTTTTTAAGGTATTTTATATATTTCAGAGCAAGAGTTTTGTCCCTGTTATCAAAAAGTTCCATGAGAATGACAAGTAAGGAATAAAGAGAAGAGGGTTTATTGCTAATATCTATGGGAAAAATATGTCTGGGAACGCCAAGAAATACTGTATATCTAATTATATGAGGAAGGTCAACTCCTCGCACGATTGGATTCCCGGGATGTGAGATTCCAAGGACAATATCACATTCATCATTTTCCAGTATTTTTAAGAGGTCTTCTACTTTTGTGTCATCGTAAGATATAGCTCTGATTCCATTTTCTTTATAAAAATTCAGCGCTGTTTTTACCCCTTCCTTTCCAATAATTATTGGAACATATACGAGTCCACCTTTTCCGGATTTCCTTATGATTTTTAAAGAATGTTTTAATGCTTCTTCGAAAGAGTTTACTTCCTCTGCAACATCTAGAACATTTCTCAAGTTTACTATGGCTTTTTGTATGCTGAAACCGAGGAGATTTTTGAACAGCTGAATTCTATTACCTTTAGGGGTGACTGTAGCAGATGAAACTATGAGAACCGTGTTCTTTTTCTTTTCTCTGATAGCAGAGAGCCGTTTCTCTTCATCCTCTGTTTTTTCTCTTTTAGTTGCAAGAGCTATTTCTTCTTTACTGAACCCCAGAAGTTCGAAAATTTTAGAAGTGTTTTTTGAACTTTTAAGAAGAGAATCCACATCATCTATGAAGATAAATTTAAATTTAAATGTTTTCAGGGTATCAAAGTTTTTATTAAGGAACATATTTGTTCCCAGGAGTATCTCGAAGTCACCATTTTTGAAGGCTTCCTTTGAAGTTTTATCACTTCTGTAAAGCAGAACTTTTCTCTCTATACCAGCTCTTTTCATTAGTCGGATTAGCCTCTCATAGCTTTGCGCAGCCAGCATTTTTGTAGGGAAAATAAGAAGCGATTTTTCTTTCAAAAAAAGTGTCATCACAAGGCCGAAAGTGCTTTTTCCTGTTCCTGTAGGAGCCACCATAGCAAATGAATCTTTCATGAATACCCGCTTTGCCCATAGCTTTTGCAGGCTTAATAGCGGTGTTCCCATAGATTTTTCAAAGAAAGCTGAAAAATCCTTGAGATCTTTTTCTGCCTTGCAAAAGTCCCTCAAATTTTTGAGTTTCTTTTGATTAATAAGAGCCTCGCAGATTGAATTTCTGGGAGTTATCTCCGGGAGGCAATGCTTACATACTGAGCCAGCCTTCAGCCTTTCTTCGTCTATAATCCCTCTGCAGTTTGGACAACCTGATTCAATTAACAATAAACTCATAAATAAAGTATAAATATAACATATAAAAAAGAAAATATATCCCTCATACAGTAACCAGGATTGTATATACATATACGCATTTGCAACATATATAGTAAAATATTCTCATGATTAAAAGGATTGGCTTTATATCTACAAGAATTGCTGGAACTGATGGCGTGACTCTTGAGACAAAAAAATGGGCAGAAGTTCTTAAAAGAAATGGATATGAACTATTTTATCTGGCAGGTGAACTGGATGTGGATGATAGTTGTTGTATGCAGGAGGAATTATTTCACTTCAAGCATCCGGAAATTTTAGAAATTCAAAATTTTTGTTTTGGCAGAAAAACCAGACCCGTTGAAGTGACAGAAAAGATACATTCAATAAAGGAGAAGCTGAAGAAAACGATACAAAAGTTTATAAAGAAGTTTGACATAGACCTTATAATTCCGGAAAATGTACTGGCTATTCCTCTAAATATTCCCTTAGGACTTGCTCTTACCGAATATATTGCAGAGACAGGAATTCCAACTATTGCTCATCATCACGACTTTTACTGGGAAAGGGAGAGGTTTCTTGTTACAAGTTGCCTGGACTATCTCTCCATGGCTTTTCCACCGCTTCTTAATGGTATAACAAATGTGGTTATAAATACCCTTGCCCTCCAGCAAGTGACTTACAGGAAAGGGATGTCTGCAGTGCTTATTCCCAATGTTTATGATTATGAGACACCCCCTTCTCCTCTGGATGAGTACGGGTTATCTTTGCGAGAAAAACTTGGTTTCTCAGAGGATGACCTTTTTATCCTTCAACCTACAAGAATTGTTCCCAGAAAGCAAATAGAGAAAGCAATAGACCTGGTAGCATTAATGAAACTCCGCAGGCCCGCCCTCGTAATTTCTCATTCTAAAGGAGATGAGGGAGATGATTATTTTTATCGTATTCTCTGGTATGCAGAGAAAGCTGGCGTGGAGTTGATATTCATCGAAGACCTGATTGAAGAAGAAAGAGACGAAAGCAAAGGAACTTATACTTTATGGGATGTGTATAAAAACGCTGACCTCATCACGTATCCTTCCGGTTATGAAGGTTTCGGCAATGCCTTTCTGGAAGCAGTTTACTTTAAAAAATTGATTTTTCTTAACAGATATTCAATTTATATAGCAGACTTAGAACCACTGGGTTTCGATGTGGTAGCCTTCGAGGGTTTTGTTACGCAGAATGTAGTTGAAAACATTTACAGATATCTTAAAAGTCCTGCTCTTCTTGAGAACGCAGTGGAGAAAAATTATTCCCTTGCCAGGAAAAATTTTTCATACGAAGTGCTTGAGAGAAGATTGATACCTCTGGTGGAAAGTTACAATGCGTAAGGCTGAGAGAAAACAATCCATAGCTCTTCTACATTATTCCGTTCCTCCAATAATCGGTGGAGTAGAGGAGGTTCTAAGACAACATGCGAATCTTTTTTACAGATATTACCATAAAGTTCTGGTTCTTGCAGGAGAAGGTGGCGAATTTTCAAGGAAATATGAAATAAGTTTTAATCCTCTTCTTTCCTCAAGAAATAAAACAATTATTGAAGCACAAAGACTTTCCATTGAGGAAGGGAATAATGAGCGCATTTTTAAGCTTTCCAGAAAAATCTATAATTTTTTAGAAAGATTTCTATCAAACGTAGAAATAATAATAGCTCATAATATTATTTCTATGAATTTTAATTTACCATTCACTCTGGCTTTGAATAGGCTTGCGAATGAAACAGATAAAAAAATTATAGCCTGGAACCATGATTCTCCTTATTTTTATGAAAACTATCCCTCTTATCTGGATAGGGAGCCGTGGAATATTCTTAAAAACTTTAACCCCAGAATTACTTATGTCGCAATTACGGAGGCCAGGAAAAGGTGGTTTTCTAAGCTTTATGGAACTGACAGAATCGAAGTTATCACAAACGGAGTAGACCCTGTGGAATTTTTTGGATTTTCCCCGATAACAATAAGATTGTTAAGGGAATTAAATCTGTTTTCAGCCGACCTTATTG
>JAGHBF010000123.1 GCA_021161165.1 Candidatus Aminicenantota bacterium | reverse complement strand
TATCCTTTTATTAAGTTTTTTTATATAATACTAAAACCTTTTACAGCTGGTTTCACCCTCATTATAAGGGGAATAATGAGGGTCTTTAAACTAAAAAGGGGTGTAATCTTTCCCTCACCCACAAGAGAGGAAATAAAGACTCTCGTTTTAACCAACACGCCGGACGAAAAAGATTTTTCAATGCTGAAAAACCTTTTTCTGCTGGAAGAAAAAAGAATTGGTGACATAATGGTTCCCAGGGTCAAAATCGTGGCTTTAAAGGAAGAATCCACTATTGAGGAAATTATGGAAGTTTTTAAAAAGCACCGCTATTCGAGATACCCTATTTACAAAAAAAGACTGGACCAGGTAACGGGAATATTAAATATAAAAGATGTGCTGGGAACTTCCAGCGACAGGAATCTCAGGGCAAAGGATTTTGCAAGGGAGGCCAATTTTCTTCCTGTATATGCGAAACTTTCAGAAGCTTTTCAGGTAATGAGAAGAAAACGCATACACCTTGCCCTGGTTGTTGATGAATTTGGTGCTCTTAGAGGTCTTGTCACCCTGGAAGATATTATAGAGGAGGTAATGGGCGAAATCTGGGATGAACATGAACTTATGGGAAAGGAAAAAAAAGTAGAAAAGATTTCAGACAATCTCTATCTTATTGATGGAGATGCGGATATCTCAGAAGTAGAAAAAGAGCTCAACATATCCCTTCCAAGAGAAGGATATTCCACCTTTGCAGGTTTTGTTTTTACCCTGCTTGAAAGGGTTCCCAGGGAAGGGGAAAATTTCCAGTACGCTGGATGGCACTTCAGGATAAGGAAAATGAATAGAAATACTATTGAACTGATTGAAGCTCGGAGGAAAAATGAAAATAGTGGCAACAAATAGAAAAGCTAAACGGGATTACGAGATACTGGAAACTTATGAGGCAGGAATAGAACTCAAAGGCACAGAGGTAAAATCCATAAGAAACGGACGTATAAACATAAATGACAGCTTCATCAGGGAAAAGAGAGGAGAGCTCTATCTTGTGGGAGCGCATATCAGTCCTTATGAACAGGGAAATATATTCAATCATGACCCTTTAAGGGATAGGAAACTACTTCTTCACAAAAAGGAAATCCACAGAATTATCACTAAAATGAAGGAGAAAAGACTCACAGTTGTTCCTTTGAAGGTTTATTTCAACAAAAGAGGAAAGTTCAAGGTAGAAATTGCTGTGGCAAAGGGAAGGAAGGCATACGAAAAGAAACAGAAGATAAAAGAACGAGACATAGAAAGAGAAATGCAGGCAGAACTCAAAAAGTGGAAATATTAACTCAGCCCGGGAAAAATTGTCGAATTCTTAACTAAAAATACTGAAATATTGCGGTTTTTTTATTTATCACATCTGGCATAAAATTTGCGAGTATTTAGACGGAGGTGAATGAATGAAAAAACTTTTTGTTTTTATCGCTGTTTTGACATTGGCACTTATGGCTTTCGGACAATCAATTTACAATGTATTGGTAAATCCTTCACAGAATTCTTACAACGTGGGAACACCGGTTCAGATTCAGTGGAATTTTTCCGGAATACCCTCTAATGAGAAGGTAATAATAACACTATGGAGAGAAGGTGGTACTCAAAATATTTGCGATATCGCACGAGACATTCTGATATCGAACCGCTCCTATTCATGGACGATTCCGGAAACTTGTACCAATCCTCATACAGGCCAGGAGGAAAATCTTCTCCAGGGCAGAATAAAAATCAGGGTTCGTTGGACTAATTGGGGAGCCAAAGTTTAGGGAGAAAGCTCTTTCTTTACAATAAAAAGTTCAGGAGACTTCACTAAAATCGGTGGGGTATCAACAAAACCTGATTATTCCAAGTTAAGAACATTACCATCAATATACGATGTTAAGTGGCATCGTGAAGATGCAAACAAAGGGACCTATCTCATAACATGGAGTTATAAAAACCTTGCACCTGGGACTAAAGTCAAAGTTGAACTTACAAAGGGGAATTCCATCTACTGCACCATAAGAACAAATATTCCTGTATCTTCCAACATGATAGAAATAAGGTCTGGGGAAATCTGCAGTGATGGCAGACCACAACCAAAACCAGGGGATAAGTATAAAATACAGGTTTCAGTAATGGACTCCCCCAGGCTGGTTTCCGCAAGATCACCTGAAATTATGATACCGGGTCAGCCTGATCTGGTTGCATGCGTTATAGTGCCCTCTCGGATATATTTAGCAGTGGAAAAAATTAAAACTACCATTGAGCTGGAACTCAGGGGAGACCATGTCCCAGGACCCATAGGTCCCTTTAAGGTAAAGTATTATATAGAAGACTTGGGAACTAAGGAATATACTGTAACCTTTGATCCTCATTCCCGCCAAATTACTCTCAACAGAGATATTCAATTTTTTAAGCCTGTGAATCCGAATGGTGAGGTAAAGAAAATCCAGGTGGAAATCGACCCTTATAATGTTGTAAGGGAAAGCAACGAAAACAATAACGTTATCAGTAAAAACTGGGCTTTTCTACAAGTAGAGCCATGGTACCCAGGGGCTCGCACGTCTTCCACACGTTACTATTATAAGTTTTGTTCCGATGGAAGACTTTATTCTAAAAAGGGAAGGAAAGGAACCTGGAAAGAGGTTCACTAATTTATAAGCTTCATAGCCAGCGATATGGCGATTTTCATGCTGCCCTCGCTGGCTATTCCTTTGCTCGCAATTTCATAGGCTGTACCATGGCAGGGAGAAGTTCTTATCCATGGCAAACCGAAGGTAATTTCCGCCCCATCGTAAAAATGAAGGAGTTTAAAGGGTGCAAGTCCAACATCGTGAAAAAAAGCAATTACCCATTCTCTTTTCAATTCTGCTCGTAAAAAAGCAGTGTCAGATGGGAAAGGGCCTTGAATTGAATTTTTTTTAAGCACTGGTTTTAAAATTTCTGTTTCTTCCTTTCCCATTTCTCCATCTTCCCCTGCATGGGGATTTACAGAAGAACAAATTATATTTTCTCCGGGGAAAAATTTTTCAATTTGTTTCTTTAAATTTTCAAGGAATTTATGAAAATTGTCAATTTTCACCCTGTTCAAGGCCTCCCTGAGGGGAAGATGATGTGTAAAAAGAGCCACTTTCATCCCCTCAGACCAGAATGCCATTATCAAATCACCATATCTGCTTTCAAAATAATGCGTATGTCCCATGTAGTTGAAACCGTCATTCACCCATGCTTTTTTGCTAATAGGCCCTGTTACAAGAGCCTTTGCTCTATTTCGCTCAAGAAGAGAAATAGCCTCCTTTAAATAAAAAAATGATGCCCTCCCATAAGGCCTCCCGGGAATAAAGGTTTCATCGGGTAAAGGGTCAAATATTTCACTTCTTCTCCATTGCTCCATCCCGAGAAGTTTACCGTAAAATTCAAGCATCTTTTTAGAACCAATAATTAAAACCTTCTTCTTGAGGCTTTCAAGGGCTTTTACAATTATTTCAGGGCCTATTCCCCCTGGGTCTCCCAATGTTACTATTATCACTTTTTACCGGAAACTTCCTCGTCTTTAAGGATATACTTTATGGAGTGTTTAAAAATAACGAGATTTGGTTCGTTATCCCTGTTTACTTTAATTACATCACGGTCGTACCATTCAATTTTCCCCCTTATAATTTCACCATCCATAAGAACTATTATCATGGGGGTTTTCAGCTTCATCTGTTTAAGATAGTAAAAGTTTTCTGCATGCGTTTCGTAGGGAGGCTTAGTTTTGGTGCTCTTTACCTTCTTTTTCTCAGTAATACTAGGGCTTATCAGTTTTCTAGACATAAAACCCTCCTTTCAGATAATTATATTTGGAAGTCCTTGTAAAATCAAATAAAATTCTTCATGTGCTCGAAGTAAAAAATTTATGGGTGGAAACCAGCAAATTTCCAATTTTAAGAGATATAAATTTCAAATCATATAAGGGAAAGATAAAGGTTATAATAGGAGAATCTGGAGCCGGGAAATCAACGCTTGGATTTTTTCTTGCCGGGATTCTAAAGAATGAACTGAAAGCCAGGGGGAAAGTTCTTCTCGATGGAATGGAGGTATTTCCTCCTCTCTCTAAGGAATGGAAAGGGAAAAAAGCAGGGATAATTTTTCAGGACCCCTATTCTTTTTTCGATCCCAGGGAAAGGATTTTTAATTCAATAAAAGAAGGACTCCTTTATCATTTCCACCTGAAGGAAAAGGAAGCTGAGGAAATTACCGAGAGTTGGCTCACCAGAGTGAAGTTTCCGGAGAAATACCGTAGAAATTTCCCACACCAGCTCAGTGGCGGAATGCTTCAGAGAGCAAGTATCGCTTCAGTCCTTTCCCTGAATCCCGAAATTGTAATAGCAGACGAGCCAACCTCTGCTTTAGACCCACCTCTGAGGCGAGGGATTACGGAAATCTTTCGTGAAGTAGCCCGAGAAAGATACATTATCTATATTACACACTTTATAGATGAAGCCCTGGAAATTGGAGACGATTTTCTTGTCCTTTATGGGGGTATGGTGATGGAAGAAACTGACATTAACTTTATACATCCCTATTCAAAATTACTAACCTCCTCAATATTAAAAAAAGGAGAGCCCATAAAACCCTCTGTGGGTTATTCACCTCACCCTTCAAACCTTCCCCCTGGATGCCCTTTTATGGAAAGATGTGAATTAAAAAGCAAAGAATGTAAAAAAATACCGCCGTTGACAAGACATGGAAAAACCATCCTGAGGTGCTGGAATGTTCCTTGAGATGAAGGGAATAACAAAGAGTTTCAAAAAATTCAAGATAAAAGACCTGAGCTTTAAAATGGAAAAAGGGGAAATAGTTGGATTGGTTGGGATCTCCGGTTCAGGAAAAACAACAATAGCATCCATGCTTTTAAAATTGATTTTACCGGATAGCGGGAGTTATCTGATAAACGGAAGAAATGCCCTATCAATAAAAAGAAAGGATTTTTCCAGAATTGTTCAGGGCATTTTTCAAAATCCGGCCAGAGCCTTAAATCCCAGGAAAAAGGTATCGTTTCTCTTAAAAGAGCCATACCTGGCGCACGGAAAGAGCCCTGATGATTTGGAAATCAAGAGACTACTGGAAAGCCTTTCCCTGCCGAAGGAGGTACTAAACGAAACTCCAAACAATCTCAGTGGAGGTCAATTACAAAGAATTGCAATTGCAAGAGCACTTTCACTAAGACCTTCCTTTCTTATAGCAGATGAGCCCACATCTGCCTTGGACCCCACTGTTCAGATTCAAATTATTGACCTTATACTGAAATTGAACCGCAAAGAAAAAATAGGTATTTTCTTTATTTCCCATGACCTTAATCAGGTTTTTTACTTAAGCGAAAAAGTTATTGTTATTTCAGAGGGAATAATTATGGAAATGGGAGACGCCGATGAAATAATGAAAAATCCTCATCCATACACGATGTACCTTATGAAAGGAAAATTTTCTGAGGCTAATAGGGAAAAGGGGAAGTGCCCTTTTTACAGTATTTGCCCTCTTGCAAAGGAAATATGCAGAGATTCAATGCCTGAACTTAAAAAAACAGGGGAAAACCATCTAACCAGGTGTCATTTGCTATAAAAAGTCAGAAGAGAGTTTTTATTCTATTATTTTGTCCAGTTTTGAGATTTCTTCGTTGTAGTATTTTTTAAAAAGTATATCCCATTCTCTACTTCCCTCCTCTATATTCTTTTTCTGTGAGGATATTTTATTTATAACCTTTTCTTCTATTTCCTGGTAAAGTTCAAGCTCTTTCTCTATAGCTTTTTTTATAGTGACCCTGAGGGATGGAGCATCTACTTCAGGAGGAAAATCTACATACTCCAGATTTTCAAGAAGCTCAATTACTATATCTGCCAGCCTGTTTATTTTTGCCCTGGAAAGCCTAACACTCATAATACCACTCCTTTGTCCTTTGCGAGCTTTCTTTTCACCTGTTTGAGGAGTTCATTGTATTCTATGTTAGATCTTCTTATCTCATCAAGATGTTCGCTGAGAATCTTTTTAGCTTCTTCGTCTATCTTATCCTCAAGTAAAAACTCCTCTATAAGAACGTTTTCTATATCCTCCACGAGTCTATTTTTATCATCCACAATAATCTTGCCATCTTCTATAAGCTGCCTAACTATGGTCATTGCAAGATGAGCAATCTGTTTTTTAGAAAGCCTCATATTAAAATTTTAACAGTTTTTGTCGGAAATTCAAGGTCTCAGCTTTCTCTGGAGTGCAGGTATAAAGAAAGGGCAAAACCACCAAAACAGATGAGGAAAATTAACAGCATAAAAATAAGCGCCTCTGTGCTCATTTTCTGTTCCTGTAAATAATATTGAAAATTATAAAAAGACCTGAAGCAACCAGAAACCATTGCAACATCACTGTTGCAAGAGAATATGTGGAAAACGGATCATACCATTTCCCCTTCATTGCAGAGGAAAACCACCAGATCAAAAGCACAACAAATTCAAGGGGAACAATGTACTTGACTACAAAATTGACGTATTTACCAACATTAAATCTTGTTGTATTACTCACATAATCCTTAAATTTCTCCCCGATTTTCCACAAGGCAGCGGAAAAAATCACACCGTTTACCAGAAGAGCAAGACCCCATACCCAATCCTGATTATTCAAAAAATTCAGGCTGAGTGCTGATGGAATTCCAAAAATGAATCCTATGAATGCCAGAATTAAAACGGCTCTCCTTCTGGTAAGTCCAAAGTCGATCATAACTCTTACTTCCAGTTCTGCAAGTGAAATAAGGGAAGAAAGAGCTGCAAGGAAAAGTGCGGCAAAGAAAATAAATGCAAAAAGCCAGTTCAAAGGCATCTTAGAAAAAAGCTTTGGAATCCAGATAAATGTCAATCCCGTATTTCCCGCCGAGAGTATTCTATCAGCCTGAAGGGGGTCTGGATAAAATGCAAAAATAGTAGAAACAACTGTTATAGCAGCGAGTATGGACGCAGAGTAATCTCCAAAAACCACAACCAGGCTATTGGTAAAACCGTCCTCTTTTTTTCTCGCATAAATGGAATAGGTTAAGATTAAACCCCATCCTGCCCCTGTTGACCAGGCTGCCTGTGTCAGAGCCTCAAGCCATATCCTGTGATGAAAAAGTTTTCCAAAATCGGGATAAAACAGGAAATCAAGACCCTTTATCCCGTGAGGAAGGGTTACTGCTCTTATAGCTGAAAAGACAAGAAGCATAAAAAGGGTGGGAATCATTATCCTCGTGGCTTTTTCTATCCCTCCTGAAACCCCCTTCGAAAGAATGTAGGCAACAGCTAATATGGCAAGAAGGTGAAAAATCAGTGGGTATGGGGAAGATTGAAACCACGACCATAACTTATCAGGAGCTAAAAATCCGGAAGTTTTCAAAATAGAGGAAAGCGTATAAAATAAAGCCCAGCCTGTAACCACTGAATAGTAGAACATTATTCCACCGGTAACAGCCGCCACAAAACCGCCTATCCATCCCTGTCTTTTACTGAAAATGTCCTGGAAAACTGCAACCACTCCTTTCCTGTGCGTTTGTCCAATTGAATATTCAAGGAACACAAGTGGAAGAGCCCACAGAAAAAGGCCCATTATCCACGGAATTACGAACACTCCACCACCATTCTGGGAAACTACGCGGGGGAACCTCCATATATTGCCGGTTCCGATTGCCATACCAAGGCTGGCAAGAATAAATCCCCACTTTGATTTGAATTTATCTTTATTCGCCATTTATTACGATTACAGGTTTTATGCCCAGCTCTCCTTCAAACTTCACAGGTTTGCCAATTCCAATAAAGTTTGACCTGTAATCCATGAGCCTGAAAAAATCATTTCTCTTGCCTCCCTCTTTGCCACCCACCATCTTTAAAGGGATGAAATTGCCATGTTTTGCTCTTTGAACTCCCTGCTCCCTGAGATATACAATGGGAAGCTCACTGAGGACCTTATTCAGAGGGATTATAAGTTCATCTATTTCACCTTTTCTGGCAGCCTCCTTTATTTCTTCAAGGGTATGGGCATCCTCTATGGAAAACTCTCCACTTTTAAGCCTTTTAAGGTATTCCAGAGTTCCACCAACTCCAAGCTTCTGACCAAGGTCATGGGCTATGGACCGAACATAGGTGCCAGCCGAACATTTCATTTCAAAATTCACTATAGGAGGTTCATAAGAAAGGATGGAAAAAAAGTGAATTTCCACCTCAACAGGCTTTGCTTTTACTTTCTCGCCCTTTCTTGCAAGCTCATACATCCTCCTGCCCTTTATCTTTTTAGCTGAAAAAGGAGGAGGCATCTGATTTATTCTTCCCAGAAATTCCTTTGCAACTTCCTTTATTTTTTCTTCCGTTATTCCTGAGATATCCCTTTCCTCTATAACTTTACCATCTATATCATAAGTATCTGTTTCTACTCCAAGGCGTATCCTGCCTGTATAGAGTTTGTTTCCCCTCACAATGTATGGGAATAGCCTTGTGGCTTTCCCAAGGCCTAATATAAGAAGGCCTTCCGCCTGAGGGTCAAGGGTCCCCATATGTCCAACCTTGCGTTGATGTAGAATTTTTCTTATGCTATCCACCACATCATGGGAAGTCATTCCCCTCTTTTTGTTAACCAGAATTATCCCTGTTTTTTCACCCACGGGAACATCTCCTCTATTGTTTTAAAAACAGTGGTTAACGCTTCATCTTTTGAAAGATTTATACTAAAACCTGCAGCCTGGGGATGTCCTCCTCCTCCAAAATATTCTGCAATTTTTCCAACATCAACATTGCTTTTGGAACGCAAACTGACTCTGTATCCATCTTCAAGCTCCTTAAAAAGAAGAACGACTTCAACTTTATCCACTGCCCTTAATATATTCATTATGAACTCGGTTTCTAAATCATGCAAATCAATGGATATTTCTCTGAGAAAATCCCTCATAAGAAACCCTGCAACTATTTTATGTGATTCATTAAATTTCAGGGTATCAAGGATTCTCCTGAGAAGCAATAATTCTTCTTCTTTATGGTTCTCAAGAAGAATTCTGCTAACTTTGTTAGGTTGTGCACCTGCTTCTACAAGAAGAGAGGCATACTTTAAAGCTCTTGGAGTTGTGTTGGAAAATCTGAATCCTCCAGTATCGGAAAAAATTGCTGCATAGAGGCAGGTAGCAATATCTTTGTTAAAAGGAAAATTATTTTCCATCAACAATTCAAAAATCATTTCACCTACCGAAGAACGATCTGCTTCTATCCAGTTCAGGTCTGCAAAACTTTCGGATGTTCTATGGTGATCTATGTGTATCGTAAATGAAGATCCTCTTGTCTGACCACTTCTTTCAAGAGCAGATGTCTCCATAAAAACAATACATTCAAATCCTTCTGGAATTTTGCCTATTTTTATTTCTCCTGCCGCTGGAAGTTTTTTTAGAAATCTGGGGGTGGTATCCACATTAAATACATCTGCTATTTTCCCCATTTCTCTCAAAGAAAGCATAAGCGCAAGCGCTGTTCCTATGCAGTCTCCATCAGGCCTGAGATGGCATGTAATGGCAACGCTTTTACTTTTCTTCAGTTTCTCCGCTATCTTCTTTTTTATCTCTAAGTTTCTCAAAAAGTTCCTCCAGCCTTCTTTGTTTTTCCTCCTCTTCGTCTTTCAAAAACCTAAGTTTTGGAGTATATCTTAAATTTAATTTTCTTGCAAGAAGATAACGAAGATGGCCAGAGTTTTTTTCAAGAATTTCAAGAATTTTATCTTCATTTTCCAGCGCGGAAAAGAAAATTCTAGCTGTTGAAAGGTCATTTGAAAGCAAAACTTTGTTGATTGAAATTATGCTCCCCGAAAGCTCAAGTATATCCCTTATTAAAAGGCTTATTTCCTGCTCTATTAGCTTTTCTATTCTTTCCTTCCTTCTTTCTCTCAAAAGAACTCTATCTCCTCTTTTATTAGTTCAGCATCCAGCCTCTCTGCTTCCTTAATCACCCTTTCAAACGTATCCTCAATTGATTCCCTATGGCTGGATATAGTAACAATTCCCACTCCACTTCTTTGCCACAGTTCCTGAAAGTCTACTTCAGCTACAGCTACGTTATATCTGTGGAGTATTCTGCTTTTAAAGCTGTTTAAAAATTTTCTCTTTTCCTTCAGAGAATGACTCCAGGGAATGTAAAATTCCAGATAAAGATATCCTATTATCATCCAAATTAAACCTGCCTTCTCTCGTAAACTTCTATAATGTCTCCCTTATTAATGTCGTTAAAGCTTTCCAGTCTTATCCCGCATTCACTACCCATTCTTACCTCTTCAACATCGTCTTTGTAATGCTTTAGAGAGGCTATTTTCCCATCAAAAATAATCTCTTCGCCTCTTAATACCCTCGCTCTGAGGTCCTTTCTTATTTTCCCCTCAATTACAGCACATCCTGCTACTACTCCCACTTTGGCTATTCTAAAGGTTTGTTTAACCTCAGCCCTTCCAACAACTGTCTCCTCAAATTTCGGTTGAAGCATTCCCTTCAGGGCTTTCTTTAAATCATCCAAGAGTTCGTATATTACCCTGTAAATTCTAATTTGAACTTTTTCTGACTGAGAAGCCTCAAGCGCTTTCTTTTCGGCTTTTACATTGAATCCAATAATTATCGCCCTTGAAGCTGAAGCAAGTAAAACATCGCTTTCTGTTACAGAACCTGTGGCAGAATGGAGAATTCTTATTTTAACCTCATCGGACGATAATTTCTCAATAGAGTCTCTGAGTGCCTCAAGAGAACCTATAACATCTGCCTTTAATATCAACCTGAGTTCTTTTTCTTCTTCATCTTCAAGTTCCTTAAAAAGTTCTTCAAGAGTTATTTTTCTCTCAAACTTTCTTGATTTTTCCTGAAGCACCTCTTTTCTAAGCTCAACTATGCTTTTTGCCCTTTCAATGTCTCTCACCACAAATAACTTATCTCCTTCCAGAGGAACATCTTCAAATCCTATTATCTCCACAGGGTCTGAAGGACCTGCTTCTTTTATAGGCTTTCCGAATTCATTGAAAAGTCCTCTAACTCTTCCATAGGTTGTCCCTGCAACAAAATTATCTCTCACTCTAAGGGTACCTTTCTGTATCACTGCTGTAACCACCGGTCCCTTCCTCGGATCAAGTTTTGAAATAAGTATTGTCCCCTGAGCAGGAACATCAACAGGAGCTTTTAGTTCTAAAAGTTCGCCCATAAGAGAAACCATTTCCAGAAGTTCATCCACTCCCTTTCCAGTTTTTGCGGAAATTTCCACGGCTACAGTATCACCACCCCATTCTTCAACTATCAAACCCTTTTCAGAGAGTTGCTGTTTTACCCTCATGGGATCGGCTTCTGGCTTATCAATCTTGTTTATAGCAACAAGAATAGGAACCCCTGCTGCCTTGGCATGATTGATGGCCTCTACTGTCTGAGGCATTACACCATCATCTGCGGCTACCACAAGTATTACAATATCCGTTACCTGGGCACCTCTCGCTCTTAACTTAGTAAAGGCCTCATGGCCAGGGGTATCTATAAAGGTAACAAATTTATCCCCAACTTTTACCTTGTAAGCTCCTATATGCTGAGTTATTCCCCCTGCTTCCCTTTCCGCTACTCTCGTTTTCCTTATATAATCAAGCAGGGTGGTTTTACCATGGTCTACATGCCCCATTACAGTTACTATAGGAGCACGCTCGACGAAAACTTTTCCCTGACCGTGTAATTCCTCAAGACTCTCTTCAAAGCTTTTAAAATTAACGTTTATTTTTAAAATCCTTCCAATCTCATGAGCAAGAGTGGAATCTATTCTATCGTTTGCAGTGATAAAAAGCCCTCCCTTCCTCAATTGTTCCTCAATATGTGAAAGTTTAATTCCCAGCTTCTGCGCCACTTCTTTCAATGTCTCGCCCTCTATAATCTCCACTTCCTTTGGAAACTTTATCTCTTCTTTTTTCTTTATAACGAGAAACCGTTTGGAGGCTGGTTTCTTTTCCTGTTTTTCCTCTTTCTTTGCTGGTTTAGGCTGTTTAATTAACTTCTCCTTCGGTTTTTCCTCCTTTTTTGGTTTCGGTTTAGCCGGAGGTTTCTTTGGCCTGGGTGGTTTCTTAGGAGGAACTTTTTCTTCTTTTTTCTTCTCATCCTTTTTAATCTTCTTTTCCTCTACAGGTTTTTCCTCTTTCTTTGTGGAAATTTTCTTCCCTTTTTTCTTGTATTCCTCAATTTTCTCCTTAATAACTATAAGTTCCTCTTCATTTACCGTACTGCTTGCACTTTTAACCTCAACTCCTATTTCTTTTAGCAGTTCTATAACTTCCTTGCTATCCAGGCCAAATTCTTTCGCAATTTGATAAATCCTGAACTTTGCCATTCTACCTCCTTAGCCTATAACCTCTCACTTCAAGTTCTTCCTTGATCCTGTTCAGGAATTTTCCGGTTATTCCAGGGAGCCTGGAAATTTCCTTAAGGGATAAATCTTTCAGTTGAGACCATGTAAATATTTTTCTTTTTTTTAGGGCAAGGGCAAAAGGTTTAGGAAACTCCTCAAAGGGCAATCTCTCATCTACTTCTTTTAGAATTTCCTCCCTTTTTTCGCTCTCAGCTTTTAAAATAATTTTCCATCTGGTAAGCCATGAAGCCAGCCTAATATTTGTTCCTTTTCTGCCAACGGCAACAGAATAACTGTCATCCGGAACCACTACCTCAGCGATTTTTCTTTCTTTATCCAGTATCTGAACGTTTTTAACTCTTGCAGGACTAAGACTATTGGCTATAAACTTTTCAATATCCTCATCCCACTGAATTATATCTATTCTCTCTCCCGAAAGCTCTTTAGTTACAGATAGAACCCTGTTACCCTTCATCCCAATACATGAACCAAGAGCATCCACATTGGGATCTTCAGAATAAACAGCAACTTTACTCCTGATACCGGGCTCTCTTACAATCTTTTTAATCTTGACCTTACCTTCTTTTAGCTCTGGTATTTCTCTCTCCAGCAATTTGCCCACAAATTCAGGTCTTGACCTTGAAACTATTATCTGAACAGGCTTAGATTCTCTCAGTACTCTCAACACGAGGAATTTCATTTCTTTTCCTGGGTTATACTTTTCTTCAGGAACCTGCTCCTTTTTTGGAAGTAAAGCCTCATCCTTCCCAATAAGCAGGTACACGTCGTCGTCTGTTACTCTGTGAATACGGGCAGAGATAATTTCACCTTCCAGATCTTTGTACTCATTAAATACCCTCTCCTCTTCGGCTTCCTTAACTTTATTAAAAAGAACAGATTTTGCCGCCTGAGCTGCGAGTCTCCCCAGTGTTTCTGGAGGAAGGGAAATTTCCACCTCATCTCCCTCCTTGACATCCCCGAACATCTTCTTTGCCTGTTCTATATGAATTTCTTTTGTAGGGTCTTCCACCCTATTCACCACCCTTTTCTTAACATGGACCTTAATTTCTCCTTTTTCTCTATCAAAATTTGCTTCTATTCTCTCTCCTTCCCCGAAATACTTTTGAGAGGCGGCTTTTAGTGCCTCTTCTATTGCTTCTATTAAATAGTCCCTGTCTATGCCTTTCTCTTTGGCAAGACTCTCGATAGCTTCAATAATATTTTCCTTTTCCATTATTCAAGATTATATCAGAAAAGATATGTTTTTATAAAAGGGGAAAAGGATGTTAGAATAAAAAAGAAATGTTAACAGTAATATTAGTAATATTGATTATAACAAATGTAGTTTTTCTGGGCATAGCTATATATTTTTATTTGAGGTACAGAGAAGCGTTCAAGTTTTACCAAAGGCAGGTAGAAATAATCAAGGAAAGAGGCACTCTTCCAAGGGAGCTCAAGGACAAAAGGACATTTCCCCGAGTGCCCGGACTAACGGAAAAACCCTTAAAACTGAAATTCAAAAGCCCTCCTTTGAAAGATTTTGTAGGAGTGGTAGATAACATTTCCATGGGTGGGGTGGCAATACTTCCAAAATTCCCGATTTCCAGGGTTAAGTTAGACCAGGATGTAAATGACATAGAAATAATATTTCCAGATGGAGCCTATCCTGTAAATTCCGCAAAAGTGGTCAGAATAGCCCACCTTGGAAGTGAACGAATCATTGCCTTTAAATGGTTAGAAATGCCTGGAAGAACAAGGGAAAGAATTAAAGCCTACATTAATGAACACAGAAACAACTAAGATAAAAAGCCTTCTGAAAACTCTTTCGAGAATTCATTCCAGTCTAAACATTGAGGAAGTTCTTGAAAACTCTTTAAGAGAGATTGTAAATCTTATAGGCTCAGAGACCGGGTCAATCTGGGAAATAGACGAGAAAAAACAGGAACTTTTCTTCAGAAGCATAATAGGAACTGCGGCACCTGTCTTAAAAAACAAAAGACTAAAAATAGGTGAAGGGATAGCAGGAATGGTTGCGGCTACCGGCAAGAGCCTCATTATAAATGATGTAAAAAAATCAAAACAATGGAAGGAAGAGTTCGACCGGGAGAGTGATTTTAAAACAAAAAATCTGCTTAACTTCCCGCTGACCTCAGGAGAGAAGGTTATAGGAGTTATTCAACTTCTAAACAAAAAGGAAGGCTTTACAAACCAAGACTTACGGCTTCTCTCCATCCTTGGAGCCCCAATTTCAATTGCTCTGGAAAATGCTAAACTGTACACCCGTATAAAGAAAATATTCAAGGAAACTTCTCTTTCTCTGGCAACAGCTATTGAAAAAAGGGACCCATATACAGGAGGTCACACCAAAAGAGTTTTGACATACTCCAGTATTATCGGAAAGAGCCTGGGATTAGCAGATGCCGAATTGGAACAACTTGAATTATCGGCTATTCTGCATGATATAGGAAAAATAGGCATTCCTGATGCGATTCTCAGGAAAAAAGAGCTTCTCAATGAAGAGGAAAGAAAAATCATAGAAAAACATCCTCTAATAGGGGCAGAAATTGTTATGGAAATAGAAGGGATGGAAAAAATACTGGGAGGCATAAAATATCATCACGAAAGATGTAACGGAAGCGGTTATCCAGAAGGGCTAAGCTGTAACAAAATTCCACTCTTTGCAAAAATAATTGCTGTTGCGGATGTATTTGATGCTCTCACAACTGAAAGACCTTATAAAAAAGCAATGTCTTTTGAAGAGGCTTTAATTTATTTATGGGAAAAGAAAGGGACAGAATTCTGGCCCCCCGCAATTAAAGCTTTAAAAGAAGAGTTAAATTCCCAGGTTCTCCAATATATATAAAAGAGGATTTACAGCTCGGCCGTATACCCTGACCTCGTAATGAAGATGGGGAGCAGTACTTTTACCAGTATTTCCTACAAAACCTATAACATCTCCTCTTTTTACTCTCTGGCCAGGTTTCACAAGAACTCTTGAAAGATGACCATAAACCGTGGTAAAACCAAATCCATGATTTACCATAACATATTTTCCATAGCTTCTGCGCAAATATCCTGTCTTGACAACAATTCCCTTGGCTGTTACATGAACCTTCTGTCCTATTGGAGCTGAAATGTCGATGCCTTTGTGAAAAGCTCTTCTTCCTGTGAACGGATCCCTCCTGTATCCAAAAACAGAAGTAAGATAACCTCTTGTAGGCCATATAGAAGGAGTACACGCAAGAAGTTCTTGCTGTTCTTTGAAGAACTTATAAAGAATGTCAAAATTAATGTCAAGATTTTGGGCTTTTTTCTTAAGCTTCGTCAGTTGCGAGGAAAGTTTACCTATATCAAGCTGAGCGCTTCTGTCTCTGGAAACTGCGGGAGGTGAAATGGTAAATTC
The DNA here is from genome assembly GCA_021161165.1 of Candidatus Aminicenantota bacterium. GTDB lineage: Bacteria > Acidobacteriota > Aminicenantia > S016-38 > S016-38 > S016-38. The sequence goes on along the minus strand of JAGHBF010000123.1, from coordinate 5,594 downwards.
ACCACCTCCCACTCCACCAACTTCTTTCAGTGCATATGGGGACTCAAGACCAGCTATAGTATTCAATTTTTTTGCGTAATCCTCAAATAGTTTTAACTTTTTCTCAAGTTCCTCTGAATCCTTCTTGATGGCAAGTAATCGGTTCTTCAATTGGCTATTTTCCTGTCTGAGTCTGTCAAGCTCCTTTCTTTTAATCAGAAGTGAAACATAATCACCAAACATAAAGAGTCCTGTCAATAAAACAATTCCAGCTATAGCCAGGGCCCTTTTAAATTTTTTCCTTTCAATTGAAAGAATTTTTGGGGGTGCGTCATCCTTAGGAATTATCCATACACTAAAATAATCTTTCATCTCTATCCTCTTTTAACACATAAACAAAATCGCTGTCAAGCATTATTTTATTTTTTTGTATTAAGGGTTATAATTTCCCACTTATTTTATTATAATTCATTCTGGAGGTAAAAAAATGACTCAAATAGAGAAAGCGAAAAAGGGAAATATAACCCGAGAGATGGAAATAATAGCAAGAGAAGAAAATGTTTCTAAAGATATTTTAATAGAAAGAATTGCAAGAGGTAGAATAGTTGTCCCTGCCAATCCCAACCATAAAAATCTGAAACCAATAGGAATAGGGGAAGGGCTGAAGACAAAGGTCAATGCCAACATAGGAACTTCAATGGATTTTCCTCACATAGAACCTGAACTGGAAAAATTGAAGGTCGCACTTGAAGCCGGAGCAGACACAGTAATGGATCTTTCCACCGGAGGAAATTTAAACAAAAACAGGAAGAAAATTATTGAAAAATCATGGAGACCGGTGGGAACCGTTCCAATCTACCAGGCAGCAATTGTGGCTATTTCCAGAAGAGGTTCAATAGTTGATATGAAACCTGAAGACCTTTTTGAAGTTATAGAAATGCATGGAAAAGACGGAGTTGATTTTATAACTGTTCACGCCGGACTTACTCTCTCTGGCCTCGAGAAAATCAGGAGAAAGGAAAGGATTATGGATATAGTTTCCAGAGGAGGGTCATTTCTTGCAGGATGGATGCTTCACAACGAAAGAGAAAATCCCTTGTATACCCATTTTGACCATTTGCTTGAAATCGCGAGAAAATATGATATGACTTTAAGTCTTGGGGATGGTTTAAGGCCCGGTGCCATAGAAGATGCAACCGATGCTGCTCAGATTGATGAATTAATGGTTCTTGGAGAACTTGTAAAAAGAGCAAGGGAAGCAGGAGTACAGGCAATGGTAGAAGGACCTGGCCATGTTCCTATAGACCAGATCGAAATGAATATAAAGCTACAGAAGAGATTATGTCACGGCGCTCCTTTTTATGTGCTTGGTCCTATAGTAACTGACATTGCTCCTGGATATGACCATATAACTTCTGCTATAGGAGGAGCCATAGCGGCATCTGTGGGTGCAGACTTTCTCTGCTATGTAACACCGGCGGAACATCTTGGTTTACCAGATGTTAAAGCAGTAAAAGAAGGAGTCATAGCATCAAAAATAGCCGCACATGCGGCGGACATCGCGAAAGGAATAAACGGAGCAAGGGAATGGGACAGGAAAATGTCCGAAGCCCGAAGAGCCCTGGACTGGGAAAAGCAAAGAGAGCTCGCCATTGACAGGGAAGAATTTGATAAAATAAGAGCCCAAAGAAAAACCCAGACCGATGCATGTTCCATGTGTGGAGATTACTGCGCTTTAAAAATTGTGGACCAGTTTCTGGGGCTGAAAAGAGATAAATATACCCCCGAATTCTAAGGAGGGAAAATGTATCTGGAAATTTTCGGGGCGAGAGGAAGTTACCCTGTAAGCGGTAGGGAATTTATAGAATACGGGGGAAACACCACTTCCATTTTGATAAATACTGACAATATTTCAGTAATTATCGATGCTGGAACTGGAATTATCAATCTCTCAAAAAGCCAGAAGCTGCGACAGAAAGTTTACATCCTTTTTACACATTATCATTTTGACCATATCATAGGACTTCCTTACGCCAGTTTTATATATTCAAACAAAGTGGACCCGATTATTTATGGGCCATCTATTCTCGATGTGACTGCAGCAGATGTAGTGAATCTAATGTCCTTGCCTGTGTTCTCTCCCTTCAATATTATCGAAAAGGGAATTAATCTGTCTTTCAATGCCATAAAGGATGGAGATACAATAGGTGCGGGGAGTTTAAAAATAACCGCTATACACAGCCCCGCCCATCCCAGAGGTGGTGTTCTTATCTACAAGATAGAAGAGAGGGAAAAATCAGTAGTAGTTGCTACTGACACAGAGGGTTATGTAGGAGGGGATAAGAGGCTGATTGACCTCTCATTTAAGGCTGACATACTAATTCATGACGCACAGTACACAGAAGAAGAGTACCCGAAACATCAGGGGTATGGCCATAGCACACCACGAATGGCTGCGGAGGTAGCTTTAAGTGCTGAAGTAAAAAAACTAATTCTATTTCATCATGACCCTTCACATACTGACACCATAATACGGGAAAAGGAAAAAAGAGCAAGAAAAATATTTCCTGAAACCACAGCAGCATACGAAGGTATGGCCCTGGAGCTCTGAATGATGCTCAAATTTATTTTGAATGGGGACTTTGAGGAAGGGGAATCTTTTAAAATAGAAAGCTTCTCTGGAAAACTACCTATAAAAATATCGTTAGCTAACACAGAAAAATTAGAAAAGGCCATAAACGAGGTAAAATTACCTTCCGGAGAGGACATTTTAACTCTTTTAGAAGAATTACAGGAGATTAAGGGGAACCTTGAAAGGAAAGAACGATTTATAAAAAATCTTGCACGATTTTCCTTTTTCCCCGAACAGGGGGCTAAAGAAGAATTTGAATTGATTGAAAATTTAATAAGGGAAGCAATTTATCTTTATAAAAAATCAAAGGAAAAGGCTTATTCCCTTGAAGAATTTGTCTTCAGAGCACCGGTGGGTAAAATTCTGTGGAAGCCGGCAAACTTTACATTCCCTTCTGAATTTGTAAAATGGTTCCTGGCAGCTTTCCTTTCGGGTAATCACCTTATGATTATCCCAAGACCAGAAGATTATCCTCAGATTTATATAACATTCAAAGAGCTATTCCATCCTTTAAAAGCTACAAAATTTTTATCCGTTCTCCCATTGCAATTTGTACCAAGAGAAGAAATTTTAAAGGGAGCAAATAAAATATACCTCCCTGAAAACGGAATGTATGTTAACCTGCAAATTGAACGGAGGGGAATTTCGGTATTCCTGGTTACAGAAAAGGATAGAATTAAACCTGCAATAAAAAAAGGCCTTAATTCTTTATTAAATTTTTATGGGTTGTCCTTCCTTAACCCTTCCATTTTCGTGGTAAAAGAGGAACTATATTTTGACCTCCTGTCAGAACTTCTACCATCTATAGAAGAACTCAATATAGAAACAAATGAAATCACCCAATCAAGAGCTTTAAAGTTTAGAGAAAAATTGATAGAAAAAGAAGCCAAATTTCTACTTGGAGGACTTGTAGAAAATGGATTTAAATTTCCTGCTGTAGTCTCCGAAGTCCCCTTAGATTTTTATATAAAAGAAGAGATAAATCTTCCTCTTTTGATGATTTATAAATTCAATGAGTTTCAAAAAATTATGGATTTCCTCAAGGAATCCATATCAGTGATGCAGGTATCTATTTTTGGAGAAGAGCTAAAGATAGCAAAGGAGATTTTAAAAAACACAGGTATACAAAGAGTAAGAGTTGGAGACTTTGACGCTATAGAAGAATCCAGAAGGATTAAAGGTAGAGAATGGTTCAATTATCAGAATAGAGATATAGCTTTTCTCATAGAAGAATTCAGTGAGTTAAAAAGTATAAGGTTAAATCAACTCAAAGAGTAGAAAATTGCATTTGCTTCAGCTATGACTCTCTCACCCTCTTTTAGAAAGGCTTCAAGGTTATGAAGATTCCTTCTTGAACTGAGCAATCTTCCATAAACCTTATAAATTTGACCAGGGACCGCTTTTTTTCTGAACTTTACTTTAATCTCCACTGTATAAGCCACCTTACCTTGAAAAAGCATGGCCTTTGCCATGGCTTCATCGAGCACAGTTGTGATTATTCCTCCATGAATTACATCCGGATAGCCTTCGTAATTTTTATGGAAAACAACAGGGGCTGAAGCCCATTCCCCATCATAGGAAAATTTAAGCTTCAAGCCCCATGGATTGGACTGTCCACAGGCAAAGCAATTATCGTATTCGTTCAACCCATTACCTTTCTTATTCTCTCCATTGCCCAATCTATTTCCTCCCTTGTTATAACAAGAGGCGGAGCAAAGCGAATTACGTACTCATGTGTCTCTTTACAAAGCAGGCCTTCTTCCTTGAGTTTTTCTGCATATTCTCTTGCAGGTTTTTTCAGTTCAACTCCTATTAATAAACCACGTCCTCTAACTTCAACAATATCTGGATTTTTTAATTTTTTCAGCTGTTCCATAAAATAATTCCCCAATTCATTGGCTTTGGCGGGCAAGTTTTCCTCTATAAGAACATTGAGAGCCTCTATTGTGACTGCGGCACCTAAAGGATTACCTCCGAAAGTTGAACCGTGATCTCCTGGATTAAAAACGCCCAGCACTTCCTTAGAGGATGCAAAAGCAGATACAGGAAGTATTCCCCCGCTAAGAGCTTTACCAAGGATAATACCATCAGGTTTTGCACCCTCCCATTCCCAGGCAAACATCCGTCCAGTTCTTCCGAGTCCTGTCTGTATCTCGTCCAGAATAAATAGCACTTTTTCTCTTGCTGTTATCTCCCTTACCCTTTTTAAATAACCATCCGGAGGAATAATTATTCCTCCCTCTCCCTGAATAGGTTCTATAAGGACAGCAACAGTATTGGGAGTAATTGCCTCTTCAATAGTTCTGGCATCTCCATAAGGAACCACTTTAAATCCCGGGGTAAATGGGCCAAATCCGTCTCTGTATTGAGGTTCCGTCGAAAAAGATATTATTGTTATAGTTCTGCCATGGAAATTGTTCTCTGCCACAATTATCTCAGCTTTATCCTTTTCAACTCCCTTAACATAGTATCCCCATTTCCTTGCTGCTTTAAGAGCAGTTTCAACTGCTTCCGCGCCGGTATTCATGGGAAGAACCATTTCCATTCCTGTGATTTCTGCAACCTTCTTGAGGAATAAGGGAAGCTTATCGTTATAAAAGGCTCTTGAAGTAAGAGTTAATCTATCCAGCTGTTCATGGGCTACCTTAACGATTCTCGGATGACGATGTCCCTGATTGAGGGCAGAATAGGCTGAAAGCATATCCATGTATTTGTTTCCCTCAACATCCCATACCCATACTCCCTCTCCTTTTGCAATAACGATTGGTAGTGGATGATAGTTATGGGCACCGTACTGCTCGTCAATCTTAATAAGTTCTTCGCTTGTATACATGATCACCTCCTTTATTATTTCCTGATAGAGGAAATTATAAACATCGCACCTTTTATAGTCAATGAAATATAAGAATCCATAGCCTAAATGAAAAAATTATGTCTGAGGCTGAATAAAGAGAGTGTAGGGGTATTGAGTGCTGCAAAAAAG
>JAGHBF010000034.1 GCA_021161165.1 Candidatus Aminicenantota bacterium | reverse complement strand
CCAGGTAATTCTAATCCATCTTATGATGTGGGGGTCATGGCGTTTTTACAGAAAGGGGGTTAAATGGGACAAAGATGCTTCAAAAGCAAGGTTTATAATAGAGACCGATGAAATTCAAGCGGTAGCATTTTCTGCCCCGGTGGTCAGGTTTTTCAGGAGAGAAGAGCTAATATCAGATCCTAAATGGGGAAATTCGGGTCCGGACCCACTTAAAGAAAATTTTTCCAGGAAGGAATTTTTTTATAGGCTAATGTCTGATAGGAAAAGAGAGATTGGAGAGGCTCTTTTAGATCAAAAAGTTATAGCAGGTATCGGAAATATATTGAGAATTGAGGTCCTTTTTAGGTCTAAAATTCATCCCAAAAGAGAGGTCGGGACTTTAAATCAGAAAGAGTTGAACGAACTTGTGAGGTGGATTCTGGTCCTATCTACCCAATGGATGAAATCTATAATAAAAGGAAAGAGAACAACCTGGCACATGGTTTATAGAAAAAAGGGTAAACCTTGCCCGCGCTGTGGTCATCCTATAGAGTTTTTCAGGCAGGCAGGAAGAATAACTTATGCATGCCCTGTCTGTCAGAAGTAATTAGAGATACTTTCTCGGGTCAGTTATCTTTCCCTCTATAGAAGAAGCAGCCACTGTTGCCGGAGATGCTAAATAAATTTCCCCTTCCTTTGAACCCATCCTTCCTTTGAAATTGCGATTTGAAGTGGAAAGAGCTCTTTCTCCTGAGGCTATTACACCTTCGTGAGCTCCCAGACAAGGTCCGCATCCGGGATTCATGACCACAGCTCCTGCCTCGGCAAGAGTCTGAATTATTCCTCTTTTCAATGCTTCTATATATTCCTTCCATGAAGCAGCAAAGATAAGGAGTCTTACTCCCGGATGAACCTTTTTTCCCTTCAGTATTTTTGCAGCAACTTCCAGGTCTTCTACCCTCCCATTGGTGCAGGTGCCTATAAGGCCCTGATGAAATTCGAGCCCTTCAACTTCTGAAATGGGTTTAACATTATCCACAGTATGCGGGGCAGCAACCTGGGGAACAAGCTGTGAAACATCAAATTCAAGAACTTTCTCATAAGAAGCATCTGGGTCAGACTTAATGGGTTCAAATTCTTTTTTTGCTCTCCCTTTTAAGTATTCAAGAGTTTTTTCATCAGGTGGGACATATCCTGCTTTTGCTCCCATTTCCGCAGCCATATTGGAAAGAACCATTCTTGAAGCAATTGTGAAATTTTCAACAACTGGTCCTGCAAATTCAACAGCTTTATACGTTGCTCCGTCCGCTCCTATTTGTCCAATTATGTAAAGAATGACATCCTTTGCGTAAACTCCTTCAGGAAGATTCCCCTTTATTATTATCTTTATTGTCTGGGGAACTTTTAACCATAACTCCCCGGTTGCCCATATTGATGCCATCTCTGTCCTCCCAATACCCGCTGCAAATGCACCCAAAGCACCATAAGTTGTGGTGTGTGAGTCAGATCCCAGTGCAAGTGTTCCTGGTAGGGCAAAACCTTCCTCTGTGAAAACCTGGTGGCATATCCCGTTGTTTATATCATAAAAATTCTTTATACCCTGTTCTTTTACAAATTTTCTTATAAATTTGTGATTTTCAGCATATTCCACAGTTGAGGGTGGTACAACATGGTCGAGGATGATGACTGTTTTATCGGGGATTTCCACTTTGGGAATCCCTATTTTTGCAAAGTGCCTGGCTATAGCCGCAGAGTTGTCGTGGGACATCACAAAATCAGGTCTTGCCATAACTATGTCACCGGCCCTGGAATCTGTTCCAGATTTTATAGAAAGGATTTTTTCGGCAAGTGTTTTTCCCATTTTATCCCTCCCTGAAGGGTTCAAAATTTGCAAAATCGCAGTGGTAAACAACAAAAGCTTCAGGCGACCTCTTTACATGGTCTCCTTCTTTAGAGTGGGCAGCTATAATGTGACATACTTCTTCTGGTAAACCAAGTGACCAGGCAAGGGCAGCTCCGGAGATTGGATGCCTCAGTAGTTTTCCCCTCTTGCTCTTTACAAATTCACCCCTGCTCTTTTCGTATTCCAGAAGTTTTCCGACATCGTGGAGAATGGCTCCAGCCAGTAATATATCCCTGTTCAATGGATTTATTTTTCCGTATATCCTCTCATAAGCCTCGTAAACTCCCAGGGCACATCTTGTTACTGCTCTCGTATGTTGGAAAAGATTTATGGGAACATTTTTGATTAGTAAAGTAAAGGGAATAAGGGGAAGTTCATCTTCTTCCCATCCTCCCAGTAAAATTGCTTTTTCCCATGCTTTAATAACCTTGCTTCTGAGATTTTCATCCTTTATCAGGTCAATTTCAGGAATAAGCTTTATAATGTCCATATTTCTCTCCTTTTTCTTTTTATTTTAACAAAATCCAAGCTTTTACTTAAACTCTGGACAAATGGTTGAATTCGAATTACACTTTTCAGAGGGGGAATAATTGAAAAAAAATTCTTATTGTTTCAATTGCCGTTTTAATACTTTTTCATGGGTGTAGGATAGAAAAAGAAGAAGAGACGATTTCTAAGAGATCTCCTGTTGAATGGAGCTGGTATGAGAACCAGACATGCTTGACCTTTAAAAATATATGGGGTGGTGCCAGGAAGTTTAATGGAAAAATAAAAGTCATAAGGCCTATTTCAAGATTTGCATTCTGGAGAAAAAGTGTCCCATTGGGATTTACTATCAGATATTTACTCCCCAGTGATAAGGGCATAAAAGTTTTTGTAAATGGGAAATATGTAAAGGATTTACCCGCCTCTTCTTCGTTGAAAACAGAACATATCAGGGGAAAGTTTTTTCAGCAGGGAATTAATTTTATAGAAATTAGAAAAAGGGAAGGAGAATTAATAATAGACAAAATTTGTTTGGATAGCCCCGAAAAGAGAAATTCAGAGTTTTCTCTGGAAGAGAACGAGGAAGTTATAATTTCCGTAGAGAAAGGACAGGCTTTCTTGAAATTTATTGGAAACGGGGAAATCAGTTTACTTCTTTATGATTCAGTGGGCGGTTTATCGCCGTATAAAAAGTCAGAAATAAAAATAACAGGAGAGCTTGAATATAATTTGTTGTTTAAATCTCCTTCGATTCTTAGAATCAAAGGTTTGTCCGGAAAAGTAAGAATAAAAAACTTCATATTAAAGGAAAAATTGAAAAGACCTAAAGTCAGGAAAATCAAATTCAAAAAGCCGTTTCCTGATATCTATATTTTTCTTATAGACGCCTGCCAGGCAGGCCATCTCGGTGTTTACGGATACAAAAGAAATACCTCTCCAAATATAGATAAGTTTGCCAGGGATGCTGTTGTTTTTGAGAATGCCTATACTAACGCTGCTTTCACCAGAGCTTCAGTAGCCTCTATTTTCAGTGGTTATTATCCGGAACACCACAAAGTAAGAGTTATGAGAGATTCAATTCCTCCTGGAATCGTTACCCTTCCTCAATATCTTAAAGGCAAAGGATACAGGACCTCTATTTTTACTGCGTCTGCCAATATTTCGGCTAAATTTGGTTTTAAAAGAGGTGTTGATGATTATTTTACGTATTTTAAAAGCTTCGCAAAAAAGCTACGTAAAGATATGGAGGTGGAATTTGAAAAATGGATAAAGAAAACTAAATCTCCCAAATTTGCGTATCTCCATTTTATGGAACCCCATTTCCCAATTATTCCACCTCCTCCTTTCCGGAATATGTTTAAAAAGAGAATTTGCAAGAAGCCCGTTATCTTGTATTTACCGGGTAGGAGTGATTTCACTACTGAAGAGGTTCAGGATGTTATCGATGATTACGATTCTACTATAGCATACGTAGATGCAGTGCTTGGAAAAATCTGGGATTACATGAAGATAAAGGGAATTTACGATAACAGTTTGATAATCTTTATATCAGACCACGGAGAAGGTTTATACGAACATAAATACTTTAGCCATGGCAGGGAAGTTTATGACGAGGTTACAAAAATTCCGTTAATAGTTAAATTCCCCTCTTATATGAATTTGAAAGGAAGGGTGAAAACCATAGTTCAGGAAATAGATATATTTCCAACAATCGTGAGTATGTTTGGAGAGAGAAGAATAACGGACGGTAGAAGTCTATTAGAGGCTTTTTATCAAAAGAAAATAGGTAATGAAATGGCTGTAAGCCGTAATTTTTTCAATCCAGGCACATACGGTGTAAGGTGGCGAAACTTCTATTATATTTTTAGATTAGGAGGATTTAAGGAAGAGCTTTATGATCTCAAAAGTTCTCCCTTCACAGATATTTCCAAGAGCAGAATTTCAACGGTTTATTATCTAAGGGGAAGGTTTCTCTCCTGGCTCAGGAAATACCAGAATGCGCCTGTTTTACCGAGAAAGGTGGATCTCCGCAGGGTGCTTTCTAAAAAAGAACTGGAAAACTTGAGGAGCCTTGGTTACATAAAGTAATTTTCTGGGGAATTGAGGTAAGATTCCCCATATTCTTAAGAGGATTTCCACAATTTATAAGTTACAAATCCATAGTTATTTAATGTCAGGCAGTCTCACGCATTTCTGTGAATAGGGACAGACCCCATACATTTTGGGGACAGACCCCTTAATGTTGTGTTATACTCCAATTATGAGGCACAGGATATTTTTCTGGATACCAAGAGGACTTGGAGTTCTTTTCACTATATTTCTGGTCCTTTTGAGCTTCGATGTCTTTGGTAAAGAAGTAAGTCTCGGTAAAATGCTGCTTGGTTTTTTCATTTCCCTCCTTCCTGCTGCTGTTGTTTTTATCACCCTGCTTATAGCCTGGAAAAAACCATTTATCGGCGGAGTAATATTTATAGCCCTTGGGTTTTTATACATGGTTGTAGCAATTTCAAGGGTGAACTGGACAGTTCAATTTATAGTTTCTGGCCCTTTATTTTTAACGGGAATTTTCTTCTTGATTGACTGGAATACAGCCAGAAAAAGGCGTAGAAAGCTCTGACCCTGAAATAGGTATTTCAGCTAATTAAAAGTTTTATGGCAAAAACTATGATGGCAACAGTTACAAATTTCTGAATAAATTTATTACCTTTCTTTACTGATGCTATTGCCCCAAACTGTCCTCCTATAGTTGTTCCTACAGCAAGAGATAATCCCATAGACCAGTTTACCTGACCCTTTGATATGAATATACCGAGAGCAAAAATTGTAAAAATAAGCACCACAAAAACCTTTATTGCGTTGCCTCTGACAAGGTCAAAACCAGAAAGAACAATGGCAGAAAGTATTAGAAATCCAACTCCAGCCTGAACAAATCCTCCGTAAATTCCTATAAAGAAAAAGGCAGTGATTATCCCTGTCCATTTTTTCCATGAAATGGAACCGAGTTCGACTTTTTCCTCACCGCTCTGAAGCCTTTTTGTTGGTTTGAAATAAAGGCTTACAAAAGTTATTCCTATCATAATCACCGCAAGAATTTTTCTGAAAGCCGCATCGCTGATTTCTGTTGCCATGAATGCTCCTATTATGGCGCCCATGGTGGCAGGTGTTATAACAGCCAGAGCAAATTTCCATGGGAATACTTTAAGTTTATGAAACCTTACAACTGCGAATATGTTTTGGATCAGGATTCCTATCCTGTTAGTTCCATTAGCCACAGGTCCCGGAAGTCCTGCAAATATAAGGACTGGCAGGGTTAAAAAGGAACCACCCCCTGCCACCACATTTACGAAGCCTGCAATTAAACCAACTATTGCAAGCAGGATCAGTTTCCAGATTTCGTTCATTGGTAACCATTTTATCATTACATTACTGAGGAGAAAAAAATTTTTAGATAGGCAATTTTTTGTTAGGAAAGTATGATTCATTGAGTTATTTTTATTCAGAACAAAATTTTATTGTTTTTATCTTCTCTGTGAGTTTTCCCATAAAATTCACAAACTCTTCCGGAATTTCACTGCACAATTCCATTCTTTTTTCTTTTTCAGGATGTATAAAAGAAATACAAAAGGCATGAAGGGCAAGTCTGCCCAGAGGACCGCCTGCTTTCCCATATAAAGAGTCGCCGACGATTGGATGCCCTATAAATGAAAGATGAACCCTTATCTGATGAGTTCTTCCTGTAAAAGGACATACGAGAAGAACTGAAAAACCGTTAAGTTCACCCACCTTCCTGAAAATCGTAAGTGCCTCTCTTGTGGAATATGCTCCTACTGAAAACTTCCCTCTGTGATGGGGGTCTCTTCCTATGGATAGGGGGATATCTCCTGTTTTGGGAGTACTTCCTTCAACTATTGCTATGTAACTTTTATGAACTTCCCTACTGGCGAATTGTCGTTGCAGTTTCTGGTATGCTTCTTCAGTCTTTGCAACAAGCATTATTCCTGAGGTTTCTTTATCCAGACGATGAACTATACCCGGTCTGCGGCTACTACCCACTCCTGCAATTTCCGGCCTTATTTTAATGAGCCCATTAACAAGGGTAGGTTCTTTAATTCCTTCAGCCGGGTGCACGATAAGTCCTGATGGTTTATCCACAGCTAATATTGATGAATCTTCATAAATAATCCTGAAGCTGACGTCTGCCGGTTCAGGTATAAAAGGCTCTTCTTCTATTTCCACTGTTATTTTTTCACCTGGTTTTAAAATGTGAGAGGGTTTTACTATTTTTCCGTTTACTAATATTTTGCCTTCTTTAATTGCTTTTTTTATTTTTGACCGGGAAATTTCGAGTTTCGCTGCCAGATATCCGTCTAACCTCTCTTCCTCTTCAGCTTTAAGTTCTGCTTTTAATTTTCTCATGCCTCCTTCTGATGAGTATTATTAAAATACCCGATAAGATGAGGATTAGACTGATAAACTGAGGAACAGAAATGGAAGTCCATGGTGAAGAACCATGAATTATCCATCCCCTGCCAGGATCTCCACGGTAATATTCGTCATGAAATCTTATTATTCCATAGCCTATTAAATAGAGCGCAGAGATAAGACCATCGAATTTTTTCTTTTTTCTTACCAGGAAGAAAAGAATTAAGAAAAGAATAAAATTCAGAAAAGATTCATAAAGCTGGACGGGGTGTATCTTTACTCCCAGAGGCGTGCCCACGTGTTTATGGGCGAATTCGCTGTGAAAGACCACTCCCCAGGGAACGTCTGTCGGCCTTCCATAGCAACAGCCTGCTGAAAAGCATCCCTGTCTTCCAAATCCATGAGCCAAAGGTATAACCAGGGCGTAAACATCCATGGTTTTCCAGAAGGGCAGCTTTTTTATATAAAGCATTAAAACCAAGAACAAGAAGCCACCGATCAATCCCGCATAAAAAACGCCTCCAGACCTTAAAAGCTCCTTTGGGTTTTCTATATAAAATCCTGGTTCTTCGAAGAGTAATCCCAGCTTTGATGTGAGAAAGGCAACTACTATTGTCCAGAAGGCTACATCCAGAACAGAATTTTTCGGTAATCCTACTCTTTCTGCTTCTTTTGCTCCAATAATAAATGCAGCTATTATACCTACCGCTATCCAGAAGCCATAGCCATAGATATTAATCGGCCCAATCCTGAAGAGAATCGGATACATTTTTCTTTTCACCTCCCATTAAAAAGTAAAGAATTAAAAGAAGAGAGCCCACGGTAATAAAAGAATCCGAAAGGTTAAAGGATGGCCAATGATGCTTACCTATGTGAAAGTCGAGAAAATCTATGACATACCCTCTGGAAATTCTGTCGAAAAGGTTCCCTGCTGCTCCGGAAATAATAAGAGAAAGGGTGAATCTGGCAAATCCGTTTTTTTCTTTTATGAAAAGATAGACTACAAAGATAGCAGCAGAAAGAGAGGCAATAGTTATAACCCAGAAAACAGCTTTATTGTTTATCCCTGAAAGAAAGCCGAAAACCATCCCAGTATTTCTAACATGGACAAGGTTGAGGAAAGAAGTTACAGGTTTAATTTGCCATGGTTTAAGGTTAATAGAGACGAGCCATTTTGTGTACTGATCTGCTGCGAAAAGGAAAATTATAAGTATCAGAGCCTTTACATAACCTTTCAATCGAGCCTCCCTACCACATCTATGCAGCGTGGACAGAGGTTTGGATGTTCTTCGTTTTTGCCTACATCAGGGTGGAATACCCAGCAACGAGCACATTTTTCTCCTTCTGCTCTTGTTACCTTAACATCTTCTTCTCCTTCTTTTATTTCCCATTGTGAGACTATGAAGAGCTCCAGGAAATAAGGACTGTATTTTTCAAGAATTTCCTTCTCTTTGTCCCTGGCATAGAATACCAGTTTTGCCTCCAGAGAATTTCCTATGAGTTTTTCCTTTCTCGCATCTTCCAGTGCTTTGTTGGCAAGTTCCCTGAATTTCAGCAGTACTTCCCATTCCTTTTCTTCTGCTTCAGTTAAAAGGGGTTCCTTTTTTTCGGGGAACAGTTCGAGGAGCACAGATTCTTTCTTGCCAGGAAATTCAGGGAGATATTCCCAGGCTTCTTCTGTTGTGAATGAGAGAAGGGGAGCCATTAATCTTAGTGTGTCTCTTGCGAGTTCGAATATAGCTGTCTGGGCTGCTCTTCTTTCTTTGTCCTGGGGATGTGAACAGTAGAGTCTATCCTTGGTTATATCGAGATAAAAAGCGCTTAAATCAACAGTGAAGAAATCATAAAGAAGGTGTGAAATTCTGTAATACTGATAGTTTTTATATAGTTCCTTAACGTTTTCACTCAGGCGTCTAAATTTCGTAAGTATGAACCTGTCTGAGGGTAGAAGTTCATCCTCGCTTACAGAGTCTTTTTCAGGATTAAAATCTTTAAGATTTCCAAGCATAAATCTCCATGTATTCCTTATTTTTCTGTACGCTTCTGTTAATCGGGTTATTATCTCCTCTCCCAATTTAACATCTTCCTTGTAATCGAGCATTGCAACCCATAGCCTAAGGGTTTCTGCGCCGTATTTCTTTATAATTTCCCCGGGCTCTATCACGTTACCCAGTGATTTGGACATGGCCCTACCGTTCTCGTCAAGAACCCATCCATGGGTTATAACCTGTCTGTAAGGGCTTTCCCCTTCATTTGCCAGTGCCACCAGAAGGGAGCTGTGGAACCAGCCCCTGTACTGGTCGTTTCCCTCAAGGTAGACGTCAGAGGGCCATACGTAGTCCTCTCTTATTTTTAATACAGCGTGGGATGTTCCTGATTCGAACCAAACATCTACAATGTCGTTTTCCTTGCGGAACTTTGTTCCACCGCATTTTTTGCATTTTTTCCCTTCCGGGAGGAAGTATTCTGAAGGATGTTTGAACCAGGAGTCAGAGCCCTCTTTTTCAAAAACATCAGCTATTTTGTCCATAACATCCGTGTCAGTTAAGGGTTCTCCGCAGTTTTCGCAGTAAAGCACAGGTATAGGGACTCCCCAGCTACGCTG
>JAGHBF010000028.1 GCA_021161165.1 Candidatus Aminicenantota bacterium | reverse complement strand
GATAAAATATCTATAAAAGAGATTACAAATCTCATAGCCTCCATTAGCGAAAAAAACGAAAGAAGAAGAATAGCCCTTGTGTTTCTTCTTGTATCAAAAATAATAAAATACCTTGACCATCTTGAAGCAATTATAAGAACTGACCCCTTGCCAATGAGATATTATCCCCTTCTTATTCTTATAAAATACGAGCTTTCTCTCCTTCTCAAGGTTATGGATACTAATAGAAAAACAGTAGAAAATATTGCACCTCTCATGGACAAACTCCTAAAATCTCTTACTCAGGAATATAAAAAGGTTTTCTTTGGGCAGCTATTAAATATCTCTCTCGTTACCATTCCATCCCAGATAAGAGAAAAATCGGAAAAGTCCATATTTCTCCTGAAGTCAATCCTCCAGGATATGGTATATGAAATCGTAAAGTTCTACGATAGAGATATAAGGAAGGAATCTCTGTTCCCATCTCATATCGGGAGGAAAGAACAAACTCAACTCGCTATAAACAATCTTGAAGCCATAATATCCCAGATAGATGTGATACTTTCAAAAGGAAAGGTAGAAAGGTATGAAGCAGAAGAAATTATTAGAGCCCTTGAAAAAAACGTTATGCATTTACTTCTCTATAAAGATTGGGAAACCCTTGAAAGAGCTTTCGCTGAAATAAGAAAGGCTCCTACTTCTAAGGAAATATACACAAAAATAGCAAACCTCAAAAATATGCTTCTTTACCTGCTGGATGAGATAAAAAAGAGAAAGGTTTTCAGTACAGAACCTTCAAAAGGAAAAGGCCCTGGGGAGGAGCAGTAGGACCTGCAAGGGTTCTATCCTTGGCCTCGAGTATTTTTTCAAAGTCATTCAAAGTAATTTTTCCTTTCCCCACTTCTAAAAGTGTTCCCACCATTATTCTTACCATATACTTAAGAAAACCATTTCCTCTCACTCTGAAATACAGCATTTCTCCTTCTTCCCAGACCTCAAAACTTTCAATTTTTCTTATCTTATTTTTTCCCTCTGATTCTGACGTAAAAGAAGAAAAATCTTTTTCTCCCACAAGAAGTTCTGACGCCTTTTTTATAGCCTCCACATCCAGAGGAAAGTAAACATGTGCCACATACCTGTACAAAAAGGGAGAAACTATTTCACCTCTGTAAACTCTGTATTCGTAAACTTTCCCTTTGGAATGAAACCTTGCATTGAATTTATCGTCAACTATCTCGCATTTCATAATTCGAATATCGGGGGGAATAAGAGAGTTTATCGCCCTTTTCATTGAATCTGGAGGAATGGAAAGTTTGGTGTGAAAGTTTGCCACCTGACCAAGTGCATGTACACCTGCATCTGTCCTGCCTGCCCCGTAAAGTTTCGGTCTTCTTTTGGTTATTATCTGCAAAGCTCTGTGTATTGTACCCTGGATAGTACTCTGGTCAGGCTGGTATTGCCAGCCCCTGTAATTGGTACCGTCATAGGCAATTGTGAGTTTGTAATTAGACAATTCCCAGTCCCTCCAGTACATTTTTTATGAACTTTTTAGAAATGGAAAGATTAGACCTGTCCGAAATAGAGTAAATCTTTACAAGATCATCAAAGGCATTAATTATTTTATTCTCTTTTAAGGCAACCTTATTAAGCTCTTTAGGGCTGAAATATAAAGGCTCGTTTCCATATTTAACCGCTTCCCAATCTCTTAAAAAGCAAATAACATCCTCTATGTATCTTTTGAGGTCCTCTCTTTTTTTTATCCCTTCTGGCTGAGGAAGTTTTTTCTTCTTCCTTTTTAATTTTCCCTTCCACGAAAGTTGAACTGACCTTGAAAGAATGGTAGGGGGCAAAGATGAGGGGGAATCCGTTAAAATCAAAAAATATGTAGCCTCAGGGGGCTCTTCCAGTAGTTTAAGCAGGGCATTTACCGCTTCTACAGTCATTTTTTCAGCCTCTTCAAATACTACAAGTCTCCAGGGTGAAGAAAACGGCTTTAAAGCAACCAGTTCCTCCAGCTCCCTGATCTGAAAAATCTTTATACTAGAGCCCGATGGGGTTATTCTTACTATTTCAGAAAATTCATCAAGCCCTTTTTTACACCCTCCGCAAAATAGAAGCTGGGCAAAAAGAAGTATGGTTTTCTCGTCTCCTTCTTCAACCAGTATAGTATGATGCAGTCTACCCCTGGCAAAAGCTTCTTTGAAGTATTTTTCAGCATCCATTTAAAACCTCTCGCAAAAATTTTGCAGTGTATGTATCTGCCCTGCAAACATCTTCAGGACTTCCAGAGGCAACTACCTTTCCCCCTTTTTCTCCTCCTTCTGGTCCAAGGTCAATTATCCAATCAGCGTTTTTAATCACATCAAGGTTATGCTCTATTACAATGACGGTAGCCCCCTCATCCACAAGTCTGTGTAAAACGGCAAGAAGTTTTTTAATGTCATCAAAATGAAGCCCTACTGTAGGTTCATCAAGTATATATAAATTGGATTTTACATTTCTGGTCAGCTCCCTGGCAATTTTAATTCTCTGCGCCTCTCCTCCGGAAAGATTTGGTGATGGCTGTCCAAGCTTCAAGTATCCTAGTCCAATATCTTTTAAAAACCTTAGCCTTCTTTCGATTTGGGGTACATCCTGAAAAAAGGAATATGCCTCTTCAATGGTCATTTCAAGAATATCGTTTATGTTCTTCCCCTGAAATTTCACATCCAGCACTTCTCTTTTGTATCTCTGACCCCTGCATTCTCCGCATAGGGTAAAAACGTCCGGTAGAAAATGCATCTTGACTCTTATTACCCCTGCTCCCTTACAAACCGGACATCGTCCTTCTTCTAAATTGAAGCTAAATCTTGACTTTGTAAAACCCCTTTTCCTGGATTCAGGAAGAGAAGAAAAAAGTTTTCTGATGTGCGTAAAAACCCCGGTATAGGTAGCAGGATTCGATCTGGGTGTCCTTCCAATGGGTTTCTGGTCTACTAAAACCACCTCTTTAATCCCATCTGCTCCCTTTATCTCATCCAGCCCATTCTTTTCGCCCTTCAGCGCAGGGTATAAAGTATCGATTATAAGAGAGCTCTTCCCTGAACCAGAAACTCCGGTAACTACTACTAAAACCCCCAGGGGAATTCTTACGTTTATATTTTTCAGGTTGTGTTTTTTTACGCCTATAAGTTCAATGAATCCCTCGGGTTTCCTTCTCTTTTCAGGAACCTCTATTTTCTTCTCCCCCCTCAGGTATTGAGCTGTTATGGAATTTTTGGAAAAGAGAATGTCCTCCAAATTACCCCTGGCCACAATTTTCCCACCCTGTTCTCCGCCTCCCGGGCCCATATCCACTATATGATCCGCACTTCTAATGGTCATCTCATCGTGTTCCACTACTATCACAGTATTGCCAAAATCCCTGATCCTCTTTAGCACTTCTATAAGCCTTTTCTGATCCCTTGCATGTAACCCTATTGATGGTTCATCAAGCACATAAAGCGCTCCCTTTAATTTTGAGCCGAGCTGTGATGCAAGTCTCACCCTCTGTGCCTCTCCACCTGAAAGTGTAAAAATTGGTCTGTTCAGTGTGAGATATCCTATGCCCAAATCCTCCATCACTCCAAGTCTGTCAACGATTTGGGAAACTATGATTTTTGTAATTTTATCTTCCCATAGTTTCTCCATACCAAGAAACTCTTCTCTAAGATCTGAAGCCGGCAATTCCACATAATATCCGATGTCTTTATCCCATACTTTAAATGCCAGAGATTCCTTTCTTAACCTTGTTCCATTGCACTGGGAACAGCGTTCTTCGGATAGAAATTCCTCTTCTCCGTGGATAATCAGTTTGAATCCTGTGCCACCGCATACAGGACAGGCTCCGTAAGGGCTATTAAAGGAAAAAAGCCTGGGTTCAGGAGTGGGCAAAGAGATACCACAATAGGGACAGTGAAGCGATGTTGAAAAAAGAATCTCTTCATCCCCATGCAGGACTATAAGACTATCTCCAGAAATCTCCAGGGCCCTTGCCACACTCCTTTGAAGCCTTTCCCCCCGAGGGACAAGCTCGTCCACAAGCACTTCTATAGTATGGGTTTTGAACCTCTGGAGCAAAGGAGGTGAAGTAATCTCCATTAT
Organism: Candidatus Aminicenantota bacterium; assembly: GCA_021161165.1. Taxonomy (GTDB): domain Bacteria; phylum Acidobacteriota; class Aminicenantia; order S016-38; family S016-38; genus S016-38. The sequence continues at coordinate 9,879 of JAGHBF010000028.1, read as the reverse complement.
TTGACCATCCACCCTTGCTCTCAAATAACCCATTCTTGAAATTTTGCTAAAAACTTCCCTATGCTCTCCTTTTTTACCTCTTATTATGGGAGCAAGTATTTTTATTTTCCTTCCGGAAAATTTCTCTTGCACTGCTGTTGCTATTTCCTCGTTGGAAAAGCTTTCCAGCCTTCTACCGCAAGAAGGACAATATGCCTGAGAAGCTTTAGAAAAAAGAAGTCTTAAATAATCGTAAATTTCGGTCACAGTCCCCACTGTGGACCTGGGATTGGCTGCAATGGATTTCTGGTCAACTGCAATCCCGGCTCTTAATCCTTCTATTGATTCAACCTCAGGCTTGTTTACCTTTTCCAGGAACCTCCTTGCGTATGGTGAAAGCACCTCAAGAAACTTCATCTGTGCTTGCTGAAAAACAGTATCAAAGGCAAGAGAACTCTTCCCAGAGCCAGATACTCCGGTTATAACTATAAGCCTATCATGGGGTAAGGAAAGCGTAATATCTTTCAGATTGTGCTCCCTTGCTCCTCTTATTATTAATTCCTTCATTTAAATGTTATTTGCTCCTGAAAATAAGATTAAGCACAAGAGCAAGGATAATACTCAAGAGAATGGATGTACCAAGGGGAAAAATCAGGGTGAATCCCTTCTTTTTTATAACTATATCACCAGGAATTCGTGGAATCTGAGGAAGAATGATCAGCAAAACCCCTATTAAAAACAGAAAAAGAGAAAAAATCAAAAACAAAATTCCTATCTGCTTCATCTCTATAAAATTTTACCATTTTAAAATCAGAGTTTTTAGGGTAATAGACTCATTCCTCTGGATGCGCTTTTTCGTATTCCTTTTTTAATATTTCAAAATTAAGATGGGTATACTTCTGGGTGGTAGAAAGGGAAGAATGCCCCAGAAGTTCCTGGATGGTTCTTATATCAGCCCCCCTCATTAAAAGATGAGTAGCAAAACTGTGGCGAATTTTATGGGGAGATATTTTCTTGTTTATGGCCGTAAGCTTTATGTACCTGTCAACGGTTTTTTCAACCCACCTCGGAGAAAGTCTTTTCCCAAACTTATTAAGGAATAGTGCTTCTTCATCTGAGTTTTTTCTGAAAGACAGATACTGGATTAGAGCTCTGCGGGCGGGTTCACCAAAAGGAACGATTCTTTCCTTTCCGCCTTTACCTTTAACCCTTACGAACTTATCTTTTAAATTAACGTCTGAAAGATTTAGCCCTACCAGCTCAGACAATCTCATTCCTGTGGCATATAGTAGCTCAAGGATTGCCCTGTCCCTTGATGAGAAAAAGTCCGCCGGGTCAGGAAGCTCAAGGAGAGTCGCCATTTCTTTCTCGGAAAGAACCGTGGGGAGGGGTTTTGACTTCCTTGGATAATTTACCAGCTTAGCTTGATTGACCTGTATAGCTCCGATTCTCAGAAGATATTTATACAGGGATTTAATAGCAGCAAGCTTCCTCTCAACTGATGTTTTACTATATCCCTCCTTCTGAAGCCACAAAAGAAAGTTATAAATGTCCTCTGCCTCAGCTATTAATATATTTTTACCCCTTCTGGCAAGAAATGCTTTAAACTGAAGAAGGTCTCCTTTATAGGATTTTATAGTGTTTTTGGAAAACCGTTTTTCCTTTTGAAGGTACGAGATAAATTCTAAAGCGAAGTCCATGAACTACTCACTGGAAAGTTCATACATAAATCTTCCCAGAGAATCAAACACACCTATTGAACTAACCCTATCCAATATTTCCTTGATATTGTTTTCCCTCCCTGTTATAAGAACAGAAGTGCTTCTCAAGGGGAAATTCTTCAAAACATTGTTCATCTGCTCAATGGACATTTTCTTCTCCCTCATCCTTATAGCCTTCCATTCTCTCCTGAAAATGGGCCAGGGAAGGCTTTTATAGTATTTCTCACGCCCTAATTCGTACTTCCTGGCTCTATTATATTCTTCCTCTTCTATGCCAGTTCTCAATTTCCCGTATATAACCCTTCTTGAAACAAAAAATACCTCACGGAGGTCTTTGGGATCGTTCACCTTCAGATCAATCCATCCAAAAGAAACGTTCCTTCCATATTTAATTCCAGAATTAACCCTTATTTTTCCGGAAAACATAGTATAAAGAAGACCCTCAGAGTTCATGGCAAGAGAATGAATCAAATATTTGATGGGCAAAATTTCCCTTTCCTCTATCAACTTAAAGAACCATATTACATGATATTCATCATCTGGAAGGAATCCCACTCCAATAGGTGGTCTGTCAGGAGGTTCTACGAGCCGTGGTGGAGGAGGATAATCGGCAATTTTTTTCATATAGATGTTCTTCACAACAGAGGGCACAAATCCACCTTCGACTATAACTCTCACCCTGCTCGGCGAAAAACATTTATTTTTTAAAGCCCTGAGATGGGAAGAGTTAATTTTCATTATATCAGCTATAACAGGAAATGGATGACCGTATTCCGACATAGGATAGAAAAGAAACGGGCCAAAATCCTCAAGAGTTGGTCTGGGAAGGGACATTACTAAAATCTTTTTAGCAGTCTCAAGTGAAATGGGATTTATTTGCGAGTCAAAAATAAGGGATTCTGTAACGTTGGTAGCCACATTCCAGTAATTTTTCAAAGCAATGACCCTGAAATACGAAGAGTCTTCATTTATTTTGGCCTCAACCCTCCCACCTGAATTCCATAAACTCTTTCTCCACTTTTCCCTCTGATACAGGAAAAGAACTGAAAGAAGCCCGCTTATTCCTTCATCAGCTCTTCCACATGGGGAAACGACGGTTATAGAAACAAGCTCATTCTGAGTGGCTCTCATTATTAAATTTACCGGAAAAATCATGTAGTTTAAGAAAAAGAATATAAAAATCAGCTTTATTTTTCTTTCCATGGTTTTAAATACAATGTAGCCCTGTTAAAGGGGGTTAAATTACTCCTTACAAGCTCTCTGAAGCTATTTGTGTTAATAGAAAGAGTTCTGGACAGAACATCTGCCTCCGAACATCTGTAGACCAGGGATAAAATTCCCAACTCCTCTCTCCATTTTTCTGGATTCTGTTCCGCTTCCCTGATTCTCCTTATAAAATCCCTTTGCAACCCATACAGGTTTTCTCCTTTAATGGATGAAACCCTTAATTTTGTTATTTCATCCTCAATCAATCTCTTTATTTTCATGAAATCTTTGCCTTTATACATCACTGAAAACAAAGAAGAATATATAAAATGACTCGTCACAATTTTAATCTTTTCCTCAGGTGAATACCTTTCCATATTTTCTATAAGTCTTCTCTCCAGATAGGACTTCAACATCTCAAGGATCACTCTCTCCCTACATCCAGGATTTGATATTCTGTAAGAAAGAACAAAGCCTGGTTTTTCGAAACCTTTTACACTGATATTTCCACTGAAGTCCCTGGCTGGAAAATCTACTCTTTCAGGGATAAAAACATTTTTACCTTTGAGAGGAGAAAACATTTTGATAATCAAAGATCTGTCCGCTTCTGTAAGATTCCCTATAATTATCATGGTTGCCATTCCTGGCTGATAATAGGAAGAATAAAACCTGAGGAATGATTCCCCTGAAATTCTCTTTATATTTCCGGGGTATCCCCAGGGGGGGTGTGAATATGGAGTTTCCCCATAAACTCCTCTTAATATCTCACTATAAATAGCAAGCCATGGATTACCGGTCATCTGCTCAAAAAGCTCCTGAGACAACTGAGCCTTCGTCATCTCAAACCTCTCTCTGCTTACAAGGGGGGGCTTCATCCGTTCCATCTCATACCACAGAGCCAGAGGAAACTCTTCTTTCGGAAAATAAGAAAAAAACACGGAAAAATCCTGGTTTACTTCTACATTAATTTCTCCGCCCACTCTTTTCAGGAAAAAAATTTGTTCCCAGGGTCTGGTCTTTCTTCTGGAAACAAAGCTGAGCCTGGATGAAAGGTATGCAAGCCCCTCCTGCCCAGGAGGGTCAAAAAAAGAACCTGCTCTGTAATATGTCGCCATAAAAACAGCAGGAATATCTCTCTGGACAAGAATCAATTTCATCCCGTTTTTCAGGGAAAAAGTCTCAAGAGACAACAGAATTGGGACAAGCACAAAAAAGAGGAAAATTCTCCTCATAAAAGGATTATAGAACTTTTTTCAGGAAACAGAAAGGCTATTGGACAACACAAAATAGGCGGGTCCTCTTCTTATATTAAGATCCTTTGCAATGTTTTCTGGTTTTTCACCGAAAATAACCCTTAAAATAGCCCCTTCCGTTAATTTTACAAGCCTTGTCCCATCTCTTAAATCTTCAAGAAGCATGGCTTTCACTACAACTGGTGTATTAAGCATCTCTTCTATTGTTTTTGCTGATATACTCTCAACTTTTTTGAACTTCCTTCTTTCGAATTCCATACCAAAGACAAGAATCATTCCCATTATTTTGCCACCCTTTTGCCTTTTCTCATATGACCATATAGAAATAAGGGAATCCCCTCCCGGTATATCCTGAAGGAGGTTCATAATATTTTCCCCAATTTGCCTGTAAAGTTTCCTTTCTCCTTCGAATATGGGTTTAAGAAGATCTGAATAAAGAGGATGTTCTCTGTTAAGAGAATAATTGTGCCTTTTTCTGTTGCCGTTTTTCAGTATTATACCGAGTTCCTCAAGTTCTTGAAGAGCAAGCTGGCAGGAGCGGGGATTTATTTCCCCAAGAAGGCTTATTTTCCTTCCGGATATACCGTCTCCTGAAAAATAAATAGTCCTCAAAGCGTCGATTTTCGCATTGGTAGAGAAAATAAGATTTGCTAATTTCATGATTCATTATGGCGGAGAGGGTGGGATTCGAACCCACGGTCCCGCTTTCAGGCGGGACAATCGCTTAGCAGGCGACCCTGTTAAACCACTCCAGCACCTCTCCCTTCTACTTTATTATAATATCATCTATGTGCTGAGGTGTAAAGATTTTTTAGTTTCAAAATTGCCTCTGAAACCGGAAGGACTTCTTGTTCTCTTTTATCCAGGTTCTTCAGAACTATTTTCCCCTCGTTTATTTCTTCTCCCACGATAACAACAAAGGGTATTCCTTTATCAGAAGCATATCCCAGCTGTGCTCTTAATCCTTTTTCACCGGAATAAAGGTCTACCCTCAACCCTTCCTTTCTGAATTCAGAGCTGAGCTTTACAGCTCCTTTCTTTGTCTCAGGAAAATGGCATATAAGAACATGAGCAGGTGGTTCTATGGAATCAGGAAACATGGAAAGTTCTTCCATAACAGCTATTATCCTTTCAACCCCGAGACTCGTGCCAGTGGCAGGAATTTCTTCGCCACTGAACATTCCTATTAACCTATCATACCTTCCTCCTCCAGTTATACTTCCTATTTTCGGTTCTTTTACTACTGTTTCAAATATAGGTCCTGTATAATAGTCAAGTCCCCTTGCAAGTGAAGGGTCATATTCGAAATATTTCTCTTCTATTCCGTAGCTAACAAGAAATTCAAATAGCTCCATAAGTTCTTTTATCCCCGGGTGATTTCCATAAAACTCCTTAGCTTCTTCCAGGCTCTCTATTTTCATAGCTTCAATTACTTTTTCTGTTCCCTTCTTAGAAATGCCTCTTTTGAAGAGTTCTTCTTTTACTCCCTCTATTCCTTTTTTATCAAGTTTATCCATAGCTCTTGCAATTTCGAATTCGTCTCCCTCACCAATCATTGAGTGAAGGGCAGAAATCAATTTTCTGTTATTTATTCTCACCACAAAATTATCGAAGCCCAACTTTTTCAGAGATTCGTATATAATGGTTATAACCTCGGCATCTGCTATTATGGAAGAACTCCCCACTATGTCTACATCACACTGATAGAATTCACGATAACGACCCTTCTGAGGACGATCCGCTCTCCAGACCCTCTCCATCTGATACCTTTTAAACGGGAAAGTTATCTCTCCCCTGTGCTGAACCACAACCCGGGCCAGGGGAACAGTAAGATCATACCTCAGCCCCACTTCCCTGCCCTTTCTGTCTTTAAATCTGTATATGAGTTTTTCCTCTTCACCGTATTTTCCCGAAAGAATCTCCCATAGCTCTATTGCAGGGGTCTCCAGTTTTTCAAATCCATGGGCTTTGAAAACTTCCTCTAAGATGGAAAAAACATAGTCTCTTTTTCTCATCTCTTCAGGAAGGAAATCTCGCATACCCCTATAACTTCTGAACTCCTGTTTAGCCATGGCTTTATTGTATAAGAACAAAAAAGGTTAAGTCAATGTTAAAAAGAGGCCTCCCTTAATTAGCGAAAAAGAAAGACAGAGTATATATTATGTTATGATTACCTTGATGAAAGAAAGATTTTTCTTCTTTTTATATATTCTTATTCTTTTCGCCCTTTCTCTTTTGAGAACCTGGTATCCTTTTTTAATAGTTATCATTCTCTGCCTTCCCTTTGTAAAAAAGCCTGCAAGATTTTTCCCTGTAATTTTTCTACTTTTAGTTGTATCAATCCCCTACCTTATATGGGGTAGTTTAAAAAACACGCCACCCATACAATGGTTCATAATTTTTAACCTCAGAGCTCTCTCCATGCTTTCTCTGACTCTGGCTTTTTTCTCTGTGGTAAATCCATTTAAAGCCATAGCTTTTTCCAGAACTCTTTCTACAGTTCTTTCCCTCTCCTATGCTCAGTACCTCTCATTCGCAAAAACATATACGAATTTCAAATTTGCCTTAAGATCAAGAACTCTGGAAAAATTGCTGGGTAAAAGCTTTTACTCATATGCAGGAACCATATTCAAGTATTTTATGGACCTTTCCGAAAGAAGAACCTCAGAGGTCTCGCAGGCCATGAAATCAAGGGGGTTTAATGTATAAACTGGAAAAAATAAGCTATTTCTATGGCAAAAAACAGGCTCTTTCAGAAGTTACTTTGGAAATAAAAAAAGGAGAAAAAGTGGTCCTTCTTGGTGGAAATGGATGCGGAAAAACGACTCTGCTAAAAATCATGAATGGTCTGATTTTTCCGCAGAAGGGAAAAGTCTTTTGGAAGGGAATATTTCTTAATAAAAGAACCCTACAGAAAATAGAACGGGATTTTAGAAAAAGCGTGGCCCTACTTTTTCAGGATGTTGAAAGCATGCTCTTCAATCCAACGGTTAAGGATGAAATATCCTTCGGCCCAAGACAGCTTGGCATGGAGGACGTGGAAGATAGAGTAGAAAAATGGGGAAAAAGATTGAGGGTATCACACCTGTTTAAAAGACATCCAGGAGAGCTCAGTTTAGGAGAGAAAAAGAGAGTTGCCCTTGCCTCAATTCTTGTCCTTGAACCAGAGGTAATTCTTCTTGACGAACCCTTATCGAATCTTGACCCAAAAAGCACAGGTGAAATAATAGATCTTCTCTGGGAAACAGAAGCAACCCGAATTACAGCCACACAGAACCTGAGCCTTGCACCGGAACTTGGAGAAAGGGCTATACTTATCTCGGAAAACCACAGCGTCATTTACGACGGACCCTTTGCACCTCTACTTGAGGATGAAAAACTTCTTTTAGAAGCAAATCTTCTTCACATTCACCGGCACAGACACGATGGAAAAATCCACCGCCATTTTCACCCCCATGACTGGGAATGATATAAATATATTACATCTCTCTATCATTATTATCTGAGTTATAAAAATTGCATGATAAAATAGATTTGCGTAATTTATCGTGGAGGAATTCATGAAAATAAAAGTTATGAAAAAAATTCTGGAACACGGTGAAAAAACTGCAGAAGAACTCAGGGAGCTTCTGAAAAGCAAAGGGATTCTTTACCTTAATTTAATGAGCTCACCAGGGTCAGGTAAAACCACGATCATAGAAAGAACCGTGAGCTCATTACCTGAATTCAAGTTTGGAGTTATTGAAGGAGATATACAGACCACTCTTGATGCAGAAAGAATGGCAACCCTTGGAGTAAAAACTTATCAGATAAATACAGGTCCATTTGGAGGAGATTGCCACCTTGAAGCCCCGTGGGTGGCAACCGGAATTCATGAAATGAACGTTGATGGTCTTGACATTCTCTTTGTTGAAAACATCGGAAACCTAGTATGCCCTGCAGAATTTGATATAGGAGCTCATTATAATACAGTGGTTCTTAGTGTAACTGAAGGAGAGGACAAACCTTTAAAATACCCGCTTGCCTTCAGAGTTTCTCAGGTTGTTATAGTCTCAAAAATAGACCTGCTGCCCCACCTCGATGTGTCACTGAATAAAATCGAAGAGAACATTAAAAAGGTAAATCCTTCGATAAAAATAATCCCTCTTTCAGCTAAAACAGGAGAAGGTTTTGACAGGTGGCTTGATTTTCTCAGGAAAAGTAGAAATTTTCAATAAGCTTTCTATAATCTAATTGTGAAGATAAAGGTCAAGCCCGAAGATTTTATTGTAAAGGAAATTCTGAAACTTCAGCCTTCAAAGACCGGTAAATACGTCCTGTACAGAATCGAAAAAAGGGGGTGGTCAACTCTGGATCTCCTCTCTCATGTCCGGATGAAATACGGTGTTGAAATAAAACACGCTGGATTAAAGGACAAACATTCGCTATCAATACAATATGGCACATCACTTCAGGATTACCCCGTTATCAAGGGAAACGGATTTTTGATCCAGAAAATAGGTTACTGGTGGGGGGAGATAGGTCCTTCTGACCTTGAAGGAAATCATTTCCTTATCAAGGTAAGGGATGTTTCCAGCAAAGAGCTCCTCGAGGCGATAAAGGAAGCAGCTCAGGGATTTCCAAATTATTACGATGAACAGAGGTTCGGCTCAAAAACCAACGAAGGCCTTATAGGTGAAATGCTTCTGAGAGGGGAAGCTGAAAAGGCTCTTTTCCTCTATATGACCACATTAAGAAACACAGATTCTTCTTCAATGAAGGACCTAAAAAAGTACGTCAAGGAAAACTGGAGGAAATGGGACCAGCTTGAAGCCCTTGTTCCAGGACAATTTAAACCGGTCTTTCGCAAGCTCAAGGAAGGAGGAAGCTTTCTGCAGGCATGGGGAGCCTTCCCTAGAGGACTTCTATCTATAATTTTAACAGCTGTTCAATCGTATTACTGGAACCTCCTTCTACACAGGAAGATAGAAAAAAATCCCCAATTCTACATAAAGGTTGCAGATGAAAAACTTGCATGCAGGCTTGGTGAAGAGCCGGAACTTCTCCCCACTCTTGGTAATGATGACCTCTCCCTACAGCTATACTCAAGAATCCTTCAGGAAAAAGGGATTGAAAAACTCAGGCTTAAAGAACTGGATTTCAAATTCCGTTCAAGGCCAAGGGCAACCTTCGTTCAGGCAAAGCAACTAAAGGGGGAGATAATCGACGATGAACTTTTCCCTGGGAAAAAGGCAATAGTCTTAAGTTTTATTCTTCCGCCGGGTTCTTACGCCACCATGTTACTGAGGGTTGCTGAGGCTTATTATAAAAAAATGGCAGGGCTACCGGGATTTGAACCCGGGTCTGATGGCTGAGAACCATCTGTCCTTGGCCCCTAGACGATAGCCCCGCATATGGCTGGGAAGCAGGGATTCGAACCCCGATTCGCGGATCCAGAGTCCGCTGTCCTGCCAGTTGGACGACTTCCCAGTGCAGTAATTAATTTTACCAGAGAATGCTTAAATGTCAACACCCTGTATAAGTCCATAACATATGGGAAAAATTATATTCTTCAATAATATATTTTACCGGAGAACGAAGGGAAAGGGAATGGTGGGGTCTTCGAGTATTATAGAAAACCAACCATTCCATTAGCCTTCTATTGAAAGCGTCTATATCTGTTACGAGTTCATCCAGGTGATAAAGTAGAAATTCCTCCTTCAGCGTTCTATTGAATCTTT
>JAGHBF010000096.1 GCA_021161165.1 Candidatus Aminicenantota bacterium | reverse complement strand
TTTGGTCTGGCAATACTGGGCTTTATACTATCTTTCCTGAAGAATAGACTTGTTCCAAAAATACTTGCAATAATGGGACTTGCAGGGGCAGGTCTTATGCTATTTCTTAAAACAAAAATAGACCAGAAAATAGCTGAAACAGGGGTTGGTCTCCTTGCTGTAAATTACAAATTTGGGTTCTGGCTTGTAGTTGTGCTCTTTGCAGTTGTTTTTCTGGCAAATCTTCTGATTCCAGAGAAGCAAAAATAGCCTTTTTGGGATATTATAAATTCCCAAAAATGCGTGAAACCTGATATGAATTGTTTATCAGGCCTTTCTTTAATTTTAGCTGAGTAAAAATGAGCTAAAATATTAAAGGGGAAAAATGAGATTTTTTGTCCACTTCGATATTGATGCCTTTTACGCACAGGTGGAACAGAAGAGAAGACCACACCTTAGAGGAAAACCTGTGGCTGTTGGAGGAAATTCTCTCAGACGCTCAGTGGTGGCAGCAGCATCCTACGAAGCAAGAAATTACGGCGTAAAATCTGGAATGCCCATATTTATGGCAAAAAAGCTGTGTCCTCACTGTATTTTCATTCCCCCTGATTTCAGACTCTACGAAAAATATTCTCTGAAGTTTTATACCTTATTATATAAATATTCTCCTGATGTAGAGGTCATTTCTCAGGATGAGGCTTTTATGGAACTTACCCATTGCAAAATCCTTTATCCTGATCCTGTAAAAGCTGCTAAGGAAATCCGAAAGGAAATTTCTCGTGAGCTCGGATTGAAAATATCTGCAGGAGCAGGTTCATCCAAAATCGTAGCCAAACTTGCAACATCCAGAGCTAAACCTGATGGTTTTCTCTACATCCCGCCAGAATATGAAATAGAATTCATAGAAAGTTGTAAACTGGATGAAATTCCGGGAATAGGGCACAAAACAGCCGAAGCTCTGAGACGTCTGGGCATTACCTCAACGAAGGATTTCAGAAAGGCTTCTCCCCTCATGTTGAGAAAATTTCTCGGGAAAAGAGGTGAAGACCTTTATCTTATGATGCTTGGAAAGGATTACTCACAAATAGAGCCACCCAAAAAACCTAAATCCATATCCAGGGGCTATACCCTTGAGAGAGACATCTACTCACTCAGAGATGCCGTTCCTCATTTGATCTATCTATGCGATTCTGTTTCATCGGAGCTGAGAAGAGAGGGAGGCAAAGCAACAAAGGCGTGCCTGAAGATAAAAAGGTCAGATTTTTCGGAAATCAGCATGTGTACTTCAGTTTTCCCACCCTTTTCTGACTTCTTCACCCTTTACAACAGGATAAAGAGACTGGCTGAAAAGAGCATCGGGAATTTTGGTATAAGGCTTCTTTCTGTGGCAGTCTCGGGTATATATTATGAACCCACTCCAACCCTGTTTAAGTTCAAAGAAGAAGAGTTGATGGGAGCCTTAGATAGATTAAGAAAGAAATACGGTTTCCACTCAGTATCATTCGCATCGGAAGCAAAGGTAAAGGATGAAGGAGTTTTTGTCTTTAAATCCGCTAAAGAAGCTTTATCCCGTTGAACCAAATCCCCCCTCTCCCCTGCTCGTGTTCCAGTTTATGCCATCTTTCCCCACCCTTTTTATTTCTCCTCTTACAAAAGGAAGAATAACAAACTGAATGATTTTATCTCCCTTTTTTATCTTGAAAGGTTCATCTCTTAAATTAATGAGGTGAATCTTTATTATTCCCCTATAGCTTGAGTCCACCACCTGAGCTCCTTTTATTATTCCTTTCAGCGCCATTGAAGAACGGTTAAAGGCTATCATAACGGTATTTTCTGGAATTTCCATTCTCAGGCATGTGTTAACCAGCACATCACTCCGTGGAGGTATTTCAATATCATAGGGGGCGAAAAAATCCATTCCCGCATCTCCAGGATGGGCATATACTGGAAGAGGAACTTCTTCAGGATTTAAACCAAGTTTTTTTGCCTCCTCTTCGTCAATATACACTTTAACTTCCATGTCTAAATTTTACATCCACCTTTTGACAACTCAAAGCCTTTGAAATTTGTAAGATATATTTTATTATTTTTCCATGAGGAGGTTTTGTTATTTAACCATTGTTTTAGTTTTTATTCTTGGTTTCTGCGGGAAAAAATCAACATTTGTTCCCACTGAAAAACTACCTGTTCTAAAGCTTACTCTGGTTTCGGATTTTTCCACAAATGAGGACCTGGGTATCGTTGGAGATGCTATCATAACCTCAAAGGAAGAAATCTTCTTCTTTGATATCCAGAAGCGAGTGCTTTACAAAGCTAACATTAAAGGGAAAGAAGTCATCCAGATAGGCTCCAAAGGAGAAGGGCCCGGTGAATATACTTCCATTCACAGCCTTATCGCTGAAAAAGACAGAATATACGCATCAGAAGATAAAGGGAAAATTATGACTTTTTCAACAGATGGAAAATTCATAAGGGAGCAAAAGGTGAAGACAACTCTCAGGTTGGTTAAATTCCTGGGAAAGATAGACGGGAAATTCGTTTTGCAGAGCCTTACCATGAAAAACAACATTGAACCCTATATATCGCTCTACACATGGGAAGAAAACAAAGAACCAAATCTTCTCCTTGAATATCCTGTTACAGCAAAAACCACCAAAAAAGAAGCGAATGGAAGGATAATGTTTCAGATTATTTTTCTGAGCTTCCCTGTCTATGCAGTTATTGACAAAAAAATCTTTGCTTCTGCTTCTCATTCCTACAAATTTTCCTTCTTTGATATAAGCGGCAAAAAAATCAGCGAAGTCATAATGGATGCCCCTAAGCCTGAAAGAATTCCTTATTATAAAAACTCATCCATTTTTAAAGATGTAGATTTTTATTCTGTTTTGAATGCAGGAACATGCAGGGATAAACTCTGTGTTATATCAAGTTATTTCAGGGATAACCATCCAAGGCTTGATGTTTTTACCCGGCAGGGGAAATATCTAAAATCCTATATCATTCCTCTGGATTACAAAAGACCTATACTATTTTCAATCAAATTCCAGGGAGATTATCTGGTTTACCTAACATCAGAGGAGTCAGGGTTTAAAGTTTACAAATTACCTGAAAAAATTTAACTTTTTGCAAATTCTGAGGTATAAATA
>JAGHBF010000095.1 GCA_021161165.1 Candidatus Aminicenantota bacterium | reverse complement strand
GGAATATGAAGGAAGAAGTGTCTTAAAGGAACATTTTGATTATCTGAGAAGAGCCAAAATAGGATATTATCTTCCCTGCTACGAGTTGAAAGAGTGCCCCAAGCTGGAGCCAGAAAAAGACCCGCGGAGACAGGAAGCAAAACCTACAGAAGAAATGATAAAAAAGGCAAAGAAGGAGATAGTTGAAATTGCTGAGAAAAATCCTGATTTCGTTGTATGGAGAGGATTCATTGACCTTTCAGAAAAAATACCCCAGATAGAGAATGAAGTTATTTCTCAAGTGGAGGAATATATAAAGAGTAAGGGTGGTTCTGCCACTACAGAAGAACTTGTAGAACGTATACTTGGAAAGAAGAAGGAAACTCCTGAATTTGGAAGATGGTGTATTGCTTTAAACAAAAAGCTGGAATCCAAAAAATTGACCTTCGTTCTCGTTTCAAAGAAGGGATATGGGAAATGGAACACATGGCTTAACCTTGTAACCCTGGAGAAAGACCTTCCGATTAAGGTAAGGAAGAAGCTTCCAGTTTTTCTTTCCAGATCCAACATAGAGGTAGAAGCTAACATCAGGGAGTTCGAGAAAGAGGAGAAGAGGAAAGAATCCAGAAATAAACACATACTTACATGGAGAGAAGTTCTCAGTGGTGGTGTGCGAGTAAGAAAAGGGTACAGAAATCTATTGAAGGGAGAAATGGAACTGGAAGGGAGGGATGGCTCAAGAACCTATACTTTGTTCTACTTCCCTGAAAAAAATTACATTCTCGGGCTGGGAAAGTATTACAGAGAAAACTTTGTAGTTCAAAGTGCACAACTTTTCATGGAATGGGAAGGTGACCATTTCAAGCTATCCCTGCGTAAGGAGAAAAAACCATTCCATGCCCCTATGCTCGTTTACGAACCCGAAGGAGATAAATTTGTTCTGAAGGATGCTGAAATTTCTTCTGAAATTGATGTGGATAAAAGGGCTTTTATCAGCAGAGTTGAACTGAAAGAAATAACAGAAAGATTGGAAGAGTTCAGAAAAATACCGGATTTGACTGCTCTCCTAAGGGAGATTTTTAAAAGCTTTGGAGAGGCTGAAAAAAGTTTCAGGATCCATTATTTAAAAGTGTGCCACATAGCGGATCTTATTAATGGAATACCCAGTGAGGATGTGATTAAATCTCTGCTGGGTAATGAGGAATTTGTTGCTGATGAAGAATTCGGATACTTCTTCCTTGACCTGAATAAAGCCTCTGAAATCCCAATACAGAAGGAGGAAACTCCTGAAGAAGAAAGGATTAAGGGTTTTGAAAAGCTGATTGAGAAAATGGACAAAGAAGAGGAAATCGAAGAGAAACCCTGGGTCCCCAAGAAAAAGAGAAAATTTAAAAAGAAAAAACCACCTCGTGTGCCTAAAAACGGGTTCTTTGCAGAAAAATTAAAGGAAGCTCTGGATAAAAACGAAGAAGAATAAAATTGTTGCTTTGTTAAAGAATATTAGAACCTAAAAGCCAATCCTCCGGAGAGGACAAAACCGTTCAGGACGCCTGCTTCTGCGAATATATTCATATTTTTCGTTATCCTTGCCCTTAGACCGAGGACGATTTTTGCAAAAGGTAAAACGCTGGGAATATTCTCTTCTTCCTCGCGAAGCTGATCAAAGGTTTTACTTTCGCTTATTGTGTCGTGGTCAACCTGGCCTTCAATGTGGGTTTCTATGTTTCCATTAAATTCAGCACTTCCGTTTAGGTATCCAACACCTCCTCCTAAGGCTATGTAAGGGGTGACTACACTGGATGGTAGAAATTCCCATCTTAGTTCAAGCAAAAGTGCTGGAGTGTTAATGTTTATCTTGCCTGTTCCATTGAGATCACCGTAGTTTCCCATTTTTTCAATGTGAATTAGGCCATCAATAGAGAGGTTCATGTCTGTTTTTAACAAGAAGACCCCGAAGCTAAAGCTACCTTTTTTCCCTCCTGGATAAATCCTTAGCCCAACTCCATAGTTTCCTCCCGAAGAATCGAAGTTTAATGTATGCATATAGCTTGCATCCCGGAGTTCAGGATAATCGTTTTCGATAGTGTCCCGTATGGCGTTATCAATCTGATCATTTGCCAGAGATTCAATCTGTCCTTTTATCAAGTTCATTGACCATATCCCCCCGCTGAAAACCATTTCTACACTTGCACCCGCAGTCAAAGAAAAAGCCAAAATTAAAAAAGATATTAAAAAAGATGTTTTTCTCATATTAATATAATGTTACAGACCTGTGTGAAGGTCAAGAATTACCTAACATATCAGGTTAAAAGCGAAAAAGAAGCCTGACTTTTCTAAAGGGATTTAATTTTTAATAGTATTAGAAATTCCCTTCCCTGTATTTTTTGGCTACTTCATTTGCCACATCAAGAGTTGAACTATTTCCCCCCATGTCGTAAGTTCTTACTTTTCCCTCCTCAATTACCTTTGCAATGGAATTTTCTAACCTTAAAGCTTTCTCTTTTTCCCCGAGGTGGTCCAGCATCATTTTAGTAGCAAGGAGCATGGCTATCGGATTCACTTTGTAAAGCCCGGCATACTTTGGTGCTGAGCCGTGAGTAGGTTCAAAGAGGGCAAAGTTTTCTCCGATATTTCCCGACGGAGCAAACCCGAGACCTCCAACGAGTTGCGCAGAAAGGTCGGAAATAATATCTCCAAAAAGATTTTCTGCCACCAGAACGTCATATTTTTCCGGATTTTTAACAAGCCACATACCCATTGCATCAATGTTGGTTTCCCAGAGTTCTATTTGAGGATATTCTTTTGCTATTTCTCTTGCGATTTTCGTAATAAGACCTCCTGTTTCTCTGAGAACATTTGGTTTTTCTACAAGGGTTACTGTTTTTCTACCATTTGCTTTCGCATATTCGAAAGCTGCCCTTACAATTCTTTCGCATCCTTTCTTTGTCATTATTCTTGTGGAAATAGCGATTTCGTCTGCAGGGACTTTTTCAAATTTTTTCATCTTGGGATGGATCAAAAGCGCTTTTCTTACCTCGTCCGGAAGAGGATAGAATTCAACCCCTGCATACATTCCCTCGGTATTTTCCCTGAATATTACAAGGTCTATATTGTCTTTGTAATTTAATGGATTTCCTTTATATGCCTTACAAGGCCGCAGATTAATATACAGGTCAAATTCCTGTCGGAGTCTTACTATTGGAGAAAAATATGTGTAACCCTTGCCTCGTAGTTCCGGAGCAAGTTCTTTTTCGGCCTCATCCTTGGGTTTGGAAGTTATAGCGCCCATAAGTGCAGCGTCTGCTGTCTTTAACAGCTCAATAGTTCTGTCGGGAAGAGGGTTGCCCTCGTTTTTCCAGAATTCCCAGCCAATATCTCCCTCCAGATATTCTGCATCAAGCTTTACTTCTTCAAGAACTATTTTGGCAGCATCCATTACATCCCGGCCTATTCCATCCCCTGGTAAAAGAACAATTCTGTATTTAGGCATTTTATCCTCCTTATTTAATTAATTTATGTGCAAAATTAGGTAAAGAAAATGCTCCGAAGTGAATGCCTTTATTATAATATTTTGTTTCCAGAGAAAGCTCTCTATAACGTTCCTCTTTGAAGTCCTCCAGTGGATGGAGAGAGTCACTGCAAAAAGAAAAGCTCCAGATGGCACTGGGGTAAGCAGGAATCCATGCCCAATACATGAAAACGTTTTTATAAAGCCCTTTCAGGATAGAATATGTATTTTTTACAATGTCGGAATGGTAAAAAGGAGACTCTGTTTGTGCTATAAATATTCCGTTTTCTTTTAATCTTTTTTTGGTATTTATGAAGAATTCCTCTCTGAACAGGACGTCTGCAGGCCCTACAGGATCTGCAGAGTCAACAATTAAAACATCATATTTCCCCGGGTCTGTCTTTACAAATTCAGCTCCGTCTTTAAATATAAAAGTCAATCTTTTATCTGAGAACCCACTGGACATTTGAGGGAAGTATTTTTTGCTTATTTCTACAACCTGTTCGTCAATTTCCACCATTTTAACCTTTTTTACCTCAGGGTGGCGGAGAACTTCCCTTACAGTTCCCCCATCTCCTCCGCCTATTACAAGAACAGTCTCAGGTGAAGGATGAACAAACAGGGGGACATGGGCGATCATTTCGTGATAGACAAATTCATCCCTTTCTGTGAACATTATGGAGCCATAAAGCACCAACATTTTCCCATATTCGTAGGTGTCAAACACTTCTATTCTCTGAAATTTGCTTTCTCCGCTATAGAGTACTTTTTTGATCTTTAAAGAGAGTCCTGCTGTTCCATTATGCAGTTCTGTGTACCATAAATTCCAGAGGTCTTCAAAATATTTAAAGCTCAATTTCCTCCTCCTCTATTATTATTTTAGGCTTTTCCAGTCCATTGAAATTGGATGCGCTGCTATAAGTATATGCCCCCATGCTTGTGAAAATAAGGATATCCCCAACTTCAAGTTCTGGCAGAAGAATTTCTCTGTATACAACATCAAAGGAATCGCAGGTAGGGCCTGCTATTATAGACGGTTTTTTCTCCCCTTCTTTCAGGGTGAAAACAGGATAGTCTGCGTGGTCATATACCTTTCCGGAAAAGCTTCCATAGAGGCCATCATCTATATAATACCAGGGCATTCCCTTTCTCATTGTTTTACCTACAACCCTTGTTATGAGATAGCATGCATCTCCTACTATAAACCTCCCGGGTTCAGAAATTATTTCTATTGATGGAAAATAGATGTCCAGCATGGAAGAGATTGGCTCGACAAATTGTTCTATAGCCATTAATGGTTGTTTATACACAACAGGGAAGCCTCCACCTATATCAAGAAGGGTTGGATTGATACCTTCAGAGTTTAAAATATCAAAAATTCTTTTTGTAATTTTAAGAGTTTCAAGGTAGGGAACGGGATTGGTGGTCTGGGAGCCGACATGAAAGGCTATTCCCAGTGGATTGAGTCCACTTCTTTTGGCACGAATAATAAGTTCTTTGGCCTCAGATGGTTCAGCTCCGAATTTCTCAGAAA
>JAGHBF010000087.1 GCA_021161165.1 Candidatus Aminicenantota bacterium | reverse complement strand
TAGTATATGCTCTAATATCTTTTATTACATCGTATTTAATAAGGGGAAATTTTCAACCAGAGTTCTGGTTAGACGCCATTATTATTTTTGCAGGAGCTCTTATACTTGACAGATTGATTTACTGGTCTTCGAGGAAGAAAGAAACTCTTTTGGCCCTTCTTTTGGGAGTTATATTTGGCTGGATACTTTTCGAAATTTATTCCTCAGGTTTTCCTCAGTACAGACAGTATTTCCTGGTGACGTTTCTGGTCTTGCTACCTCTGAGTTTCCTTTCTCTGTCCATTAAGAAATCCGAGCTTTTTTCCCCTCTGTATTGGGTAGAATCGCTTAGAAAAAGGCCGATAATTGGGTCTAAAAAGATACTTGATTCCAGTGTAATAATCGATGGAAGAATAGCTGATATATGCTCCACAGGCTTCATTGAGGGTCCCATCCTTATTCCAAAATTCGTTCTTGCTGAGCTTCAGAAGGTGGCGGATTCATCGGACTCACTCAAGAGACAAAGGGGAAGAAGGGGGCTTGACATCGTTGAAAGGCTAAAAACTGAGCCTGAAGCTCATATTGTAATCACAGAGACAGATTTTCCGGAGATAAAGGGCGTTGACCAGAAGCTAATAGAACTTGCTAGAAGGTTAAACGCAAAGATCATCACAAATGACTTTAATCTGAATAAAATGGCAAAAATTCAAGGGGTAAAGGTTCTAAATATCAACGAACTTGCCAATGCTCTTAAACCTGTGGTGCTTCCTGGAGAAACCATGAGAGTGTTTATTCTTAAAGAAGGAAAAGAAAGAGACCAGGGAGTGGCTTATCTTGATGATGGGACTATGGTGGTAGTAGATAATGCAAGGAAAATGATAGGGAAAACGATAGAAATAACGGTTACCTCAGTTCTTCAGACCACGGCTGGAAAGATGATTTTCGGAAGATACACCGAAAGCTCGGGTCCCAATATTTAATAGCTATCAATCTTTAAGAGCTCTTTCGAAAATTCTGTCAATATGGCGAAAATAGTAATCAAGAGAAAATAGCTCTTCTGCTTGAGGAAGTTCATCTGAAAGTTCATGCTTAACAAGGTCCCTGAAATCTCTTTTTTCTTCAATGGCACGATGAGCAAGGCTCTGAACCTTCCTGTATGCACTATCTCTACTCCAGCCTTTTTCCACCAGAGCAAGAAGCACTCTCTGGGAAAGAAAAAGGCCATAATATCCCCATATGTTTTCCAGCATATTTTCAGCCTTTATTTTAAGATTCTTAAGGATATCTATGCTCTCACTTAGAATAAAATCCAGAGCCAGAAATGCATCCGGAATTATTATTCTTTCTACCGAAGAATGGGATATGTCCCTTTCATGCCATAGAGCATTATTTTCGAGCTCAGAAGAGAGATACCCCCTTATAAGCCTTGCAAGTCCGCATATTCTTTCGCTTCTTACCGGATTCCTTTTGTGTGGCATTGCTGATGACCCTTTCTGTCCTCCAGAGAAGGGTTCTTCTACCTCTCTCACTTCTGTTCTCTGCAGATGCCTTATTTCCGTGGCTATTTTCTCAAGCGTAGTTCCGCAGGTTGCAAGGACGTATAACACCTCAATATGGCGGTCACGTTGCAAAATCTGAGTCGATGCTTTTGCAGGCCTGAGTCCAAGTTTTTTTAAGGCGATTTCCTCAACCTCTGGAGGTAACTGAGAAAAGGTTCCAACTGCTCCAGAAATCTTTCCCACTGAGATTGTATTCATTGCCCTTTTAGCCCGATCTATGTTCCTGAGCACCTCTCTGTAATAAACAAGAAGCTTTAGACCAAAAGTAATGGGTTCAGCATGAATTCCATGTGTTCTTCCCATCTGAGGCGTATATTTATACTTTATTGCAAGTTCCTTGAGAGTATCTGCAAGGGTTTCCAATTTTTTTATGATTATTTTAAGCGCATCTTTCATTCCCATGCTAAGGGCAGTATCCACAACATCGTAAGAGGTCATTCCATAATGAAGATATTTGCCCGCCTCTCCTATTTTGTTTGCTACCACATCCACGAAAGCGGCAACATCATGTTTTGTTATTTTTTCCCTCTCCTTAATTTCCTCAACATCAAAAGATGCTCTTGCTTTTATCTCCATAGCCGCTTCTTGAGGAATTATCTCGAGCTTACCCATTGCTTCGGCAGCGGCTACTTCAACCCTTAGCCATCTTTTAAATTTTTCTTTTTCACTCCATATAGTCTTCATGGGTTCTAAGCTGTATCTTTCGATCATTTTCCCCTCCAGGCAATCGTTATATATCCTGTATGAGACCTCATTATTTCTTTAGGCCTAACCCCATAACTTCTTACCACCATTTCTCTTTTCATAATTTCAAAAGTTTTTATCCTTAAAAAGTTTTCTGATCTCAGGGTGAGAACCGTTTGTTTTACCTGTTCCATATTAGGTGAAAGAGATATCCAGGGGCTCCCCTTTCTTAGAACCCTGTGGGCATGTTTGACCACTTCCCATGGTTCTGGAAGGTCGATAAAAAGAGCATCGACTTCTATCTCTCCAAATCCATCTTTGTAAACATCCCTCCCTATTAAATGATAATTTTCCCATGGAGAAATTTTGAGATTTTTCCCTGCCAGCTCAAGGAATTCCTTCCTTTTTTCGAAGGAATATACCTTACCCTTTTCCCCCACAAAAAGTGAGAGAACGAGGGTTAAGGAACCCGAACCCGTACCTGCTTCAGCCACTACAGAACCAGGTCTTATCCCTGCCTCCAGGACCATAATTCCTGCATCTTTTGGATATATTATGGTAGTTTTACGCTGGACATCCTTCATTAAGTCTGATGTTGAAGGTCTTAACACAACAAAATCTTTTCCTGTGGAGGATTTTATTACATCGCCAAAATCAAGATCAGGAGGAAGAATTATTTTCCCAAGATGTGTATGTAATTCCTTCCCGGGTTCAAACTCTACCAGGAATTCTTTCCCTCCATACAAAAGTATTTTTTCTCCTGTTTTCATGCATTAATCTTAACACAAGGGCTTTTTTCTGGTAAATTATTCTCATGAAGCGTTTGATAATTTATTTCACTCTGGCATTGTTGGTATTTTTTGTGGGCGGATTAATTATATTAAGATACGCTGGGAATAAACCCAGTTCCAGCCTTTACTTTCCTATTATAGTTTCTTCCAGGGGTGCGGTTGAAATTAAGAGAGGACCCCAGAGTGTGAAAGTAGAAACTGCAGAAGGTGCAGTGGAAATTGCTCTGGAAAAGGTTTATTTCCTGGTTGACAGGAATTCGCGTTTGTTGTTAAATTCAGATGAGGCGGAATTACAGGAGGGATATGTTGAATATAAAGGGGAAGGAAGTATAAAAATTATAGCAGGAGAATATACCTTTTCGGGGGAGGGATTTATAACTCCAGAAGGAGCTTTAGTGCTATCCGGCCAAGGAACTTTTAAAGAAATTGTTTTAAAAAAAGGGGAGTCATTTTTTAAAGGTAAAAAAATCTCCATACCTCTACCAACAATTTCCTTTGTAGTTAGAGGGTCAAATGTTGAAATTAATGGTCCATTCCCCATTCTGGTGCAGATTTCCAGAAAGCCAATGTTCGTATCTCCTATTTATTCATCCGAACACAGAGGAAGAAGTAAAGTATCTCTAAAAAATGGGGTGTATTATATAAGAGGGTGCAGATACACTCCATTTTTCCACTGCGGGAAAGCCAAAAAAATTGAGGTTAATAATTTAAAGCCAGAGCTCAGGAAAATTGATAATGTTCCGCCAATCCTTGATGTTACAATAACCCCCAAGGGAAAAGTTGTTATTATAAGTGGTAAAACAGAAGTTGGAGTAACCCTTTACATTAATGGTA
>JAGHBF010000152.1 GCA_021161165.1 Candidatus Aminicenantota bacterium | reverse complement strand
GCCTCACTCTTCCTGTTCCTCTTTTTGAGGAAAAACCCTTTAAATAGAACTCTTCCACTGAAGCCTCTATTTCCATTAATGAATCCAAAAATTCTTTACCCATTACCTGAAGGATTCGCTCCCTCAGGTTGGAAGCCGGGGGAAAATTAGCAATTTCCCTTCCATCTCTTATAAGTGTAAAGTGTATACCCGGACGGCTAAGTGCAGCATGTTGAAAAACTTTTGAAATCTCCCTGAAAAGAGAGGACACAGAAGGCAAAAATTTCCTCCTTGCTGGAAGATTGAAAAATATATCCCTTACTTCAACAGTGGTTCCCCCTGGATGAGGGGCCTTCATTACAGGGCCTATTTCTCCCTCATTGCAGGATATTGAATGGCCTTCGCTATCCGCAGTTTTAGATATAATTTTCATTCTGCTTATTGCACAGATGCTTGCCAGGGCTTCACCTCTAAATCCAAGGGTAGAAATTCTCTCTAAGTCCTGCTCGCTTTTTAGTTTGCTCGTGGAAAACCGCTGAACTGCAAGGGGAAGGTCATCAGGAGCAATCCCCTCTCCATTGTCTCTCACAAGAATCTTCTTTAGCCCTCCTCCCTCTATTTCAATTAATATTAGCGTGGCACCTGCATCTATTGAGTTCTCAATTAACTCCTTAACAACAGAAGCAGGAGATTCTATAACTTCACCTGCCGCTATCTTGAGTCGAAGATTCTGCGGAAGTTGAAGTATTCTACCCACGGAGTAATTATACTATTTTTTTCAGTTCTTAATTTTTTATAGACCATAAGATTCAACTTTAATTCTGAATACAACGCTCACAGATTGTATCTGAAATCCTCCGCTCTCCATGGCCTATGGGAAAGACCATAGGTTTTCCTGAGAGAAAGGAGCTTTTCTACTTCGCTCCTGTCAAAAATCTTAATTCTTCCTATAAATAAAGCCTTCCATAAAACTTCTGCAGTATGCTCCAGGGTTTCCATCAAAGCAAGGCCAAGATCAAGATTTTCAGCAGTTGTAACTGCCCCATGATTTTCCAGAAGAAGATTATCGTATTTTTTTATAAATTCCCCGGCTCTCTCTGCAAGAGCATCGGTAGAAGGCAACTCAAAAGGAACAATAGGCACAGGACCAAGAAAGGTTACTGCCTCTGCAAGAACAGGGTATTCAAGAGAAATCCCTGAAACAGCAAGAGCAACTGCAAATGGCGGGTGGGTATGAACAATGGCATTGATATCATTCCTGATCCTGTATATAGCAAGATGAAGTCGGTATTCAGAAGATGGTTTTCCTTTTATGATTTTCCCATCCAATCCAACCACCGCTATATCTTCGGGTCTTACCCTGTCTTTTCTGAGGCCACCTGGGGTTATAAAAAAGCGTTCGCCATCCCTTATGGAAACATTTCCCTCGGAAAGCGTTATAAATCCCCTCCTGTAAAGATGTATTATTGCTTCAGCAACTTCTTTTTCAGGCATCAATCAAGACCATGCTTTTTTCTTACTTCTGCCACAACCTTAGGTATATCCATAAGGCTCTCCGCAATATATGCTCCTGCTTTTTTTAGCTTCTCTACCTTTGAAGCATAGCTTCCCCTTCCTCCTTCCACTATTGCTCCTGCGTGGGAGAAACGAGTCCCCTCCTTTGCTGCTTTTCCTCCGATGAAAGCAACTACCGGCTTTGTTATTTCTCCTTTTTCGATCATTTCAGCAACCCGTTCTTCCTGGGTAGTCCCAATCTCTCCAAACATAACCATCATTTTAGTTTCGGGATCCTGCTGGAAGAGCTTCATTATGTCAGGATGGGGAAGCCCAACCACAGCATCTCCTCCAACATGAACTATAGTTGAAAGGCCAAATCCCGCTCTGGAAATATAATAAGAAATGGCAGAGGTTATTCCTCCTGAGCGTGAGCTTACCCCAATATCACCCTTGTTAAACCACTGCTTTGCGGTTTCAGGGCGTCCACCTATCATACCAAGAACTGCCCTGCCCGGCGAAAGAACTCCGAGCGTATTGGGACCTATAAATTTTGCTCCCCTTCTTTCTGCATGGGCAGCAATTTCAAGAACGTCATGGATTGGAACCCTGTCAGGAACAAGAAGAAGAAGTTTTATTCCGGCATCTATCGCCTCAAGTGCAGCAGATTTTACAAGGGGAGCAGGAACAAAAATCGCAGAGGCATCTATTTCTCCTACTTTTTCCAAGGCCTCATAAACAGAATCAAAAACAGGAACACCCTCAACCTCCTGCCCTCCCTTCCCCGGAGTAACACCAGCAACCACGTTAGTTCCGTAACCCTTCATCAATTTTGTTCTGGCTCTTCCTTCCCTTCCTGTTATACCCTGAACCAGAACCCTTGTTTTTTCATTTATCAAAATAGCCATTATTCCCCCTCCTTTAAAATTTTCTCTCTGTATTCTTTAAGACCTGGAATTGGAAGCTCTATATGTATGGCTTTTTTCCCCTCAAGAAAACATGCAAGTTCGCAAGCAAGACACTCAGTACATTTACCCTTTCCAGCATCCTCTTCGGCTATTGCGAGAACGGGTCTTCCGTTTTCAAACTTGAGCACCCCATAAGAACAGGCATCAACACACACCTTTCTTTCACATTTTGCACAGGCAGAATGGTCTATGAAAACTTTTCCCGTTAAAGTATTAAAGGAATACACTCCTTTTGGTGGCTTGTATTCCTCTATTGGTTTAACCCTGTGAACTTTTCTACCCCCTTCCTTTATAAGCTCTGCAAGCCTATCTGCACAGAATTCCGGTGAATCGTCTCTGCCATAACCCTCTATTTTTGCTGGAATAAATTTTGAAAATGTCTCCAGAATTTCTATTGCTTTCTCCTCATAATTCCCACCCAGGCGGAGAACCGCGGGAATTTCAATCTGGTCCTCCATAAAGGCTTTTACAAGCCCTCTTGCAGAGTTAAACTGCTCCTGAGATGCAACTCCTGAACCTGAGGCAAAATAACCTACAATTCCCGGCTGTGAAAGGATGATCTTTGCTGCTCTGTAGACTTTAGAAGCAGGAGGATTTCCGCTGGTATCCGTAAAATTGGCTATTTTAAATCCCCGTTTAAGTACGGCATCCATTGACATCATCGAGCCGCCCCCTCCTGCTCCGTGAAATCCGATGTAATTCTCTGCTGGGTCTGGCTTTTCGGTCATCTGAAAGAAGTAAAACGTTCCACGATAATCTTTCTCTTCCACCTTATATGCTATCTTCTCGAGTTCGGTAGGAGGACGGTCAAACTCTCTTGCTATTTCTATTCCCAGATCAGAATGACGATAGACGGCATAATCATCTATTGTAATATGACAATCTAATGCCACCACCTCGCCATCCACGGTTATAACAAGAGGATTGATTTCTGCTGAACGGGCATCGTATTCTCTAAAAGCTTTATACAATTTAGATAGGGTCGATGAAAGCTTGACAAGAATTTTGCCCTTAAATCCCATTTTTGTGAGAAGCTTTCTTGCCCTGTATTCCGGGAATCCTTCCAGAACGTCAATATGCTGAGTAAGTATGGCTTCTGGATGCTCTCTGGCAATTTCTTCTATTCCGGTGCCTCCTATTGAGGAAAAAACCAGCATGGGCTTTTTGTGATAATCATCTATTATAATCCCTGCAAAAAGCTCTCGGTCTATATCCGCCTTCTTTTCAACTAAAAGCTTTTCAACGATGAAATTTTTTACCTTTATGCCGAGAAGAGCGGAGGCTATTTGCTCTGCTTCTTCGGGAGAGTTTGCAAATTTAACTCCTCCTATTTCCGCCCTTCCCTTTGACCAGACCTGAATTTTAAGAACCACAGGAGGACCAAGCCTTTCTGTGATTTCTTTTGCCTGTTTGGGGGTATTCGCCACATCTCCCTCAGGGATTTTTATCCCTGAAAGTTTTAAAATTTTTTTTCCCTGGTATTCATAAAGCCTTGCCATTTTAACCTCCGGCTCACAAAATTTATTAACTATTCAATTAAATTTTAACTTTTTTTTCTCTATTTCCCTCAGGAGAATTTCTACAACCTGCTCCAGTGGAACTCCTGTTGTGTCCACAATGATTGCATCTTCAGCGGGTTTTAAAGGTGAATTCTCCCTGGTGGAATCCTGTTCATCTCTTTCAGATATTTCTCTTTTTATCTCTTCAAGAGGTCTCGGATCATTGAACTGTGCTTTCCTTCTCTTTGCCCTCTCTTCTACAGAAGCTGTCAGGAAAAATTTAACATCTGCATCAGGGAATACCACAGTCCCGATATCCCTTCCTTCCATTACCACAGGACTGTAATTAGCCATTTCTCTTTGTTTAGGAACCAGGGCTCTCCTTACCCCGGGAATTGCTGATAGGGTTGAAGAAAGCATGGACATTTCAGGAGTATAAAGAAGGTTTGTTACATCCTCATTCCCCAGAAAAATTCTTTCTCCTCGGAATCTAATTGCAATCTCCTGTGCTATTTTGACAGGGTCCCCGTTTTTTCTCTTATATACCAGAGCAACCGCTCTGTACATTGCTCCTGTATTAATGTAAGTGATACCCAGTCTTTCAGCAAGCAACTTCGCTACTGTAGTCTTGCCTGCTCCTGCAGGTCCGTCAATGGCTATCACGGGAAATCTCTTCAAGGACATCCTCCAGGGCTTTTATAAAATCTTTATTCTGCTCCATAGAACCAACGGTAACCCTGAATCCTTCAGGTGCTCCAAAGGCTCTTGTATGTCTGACAATGACTCCTTTTTTAAAAAGACGCCTTACTATTTCGCGAGCATCTGTTGGGGGAATTACAAAAATGAAATTCGCCTGAGACCTCACGAATTTTAGGCCAAGCCTGTCTAATTCTCTATAAAGGTATTCCTTCCCTTTGAGGTTTTCCCTAAAACTCATCTCAACAAATTCACTATCACCCAGAGCTGCTATGGCTGCCTTCTGAGCAAGAAAGGTTACAGGAAAAGGTGGAACCACTTTCCATACCGCCTCTTTTATCTTTGCGTCGGCAAAAATCGCATAGCCAATCCTCATCCCAGCGAGTCCGTAAGCTTTAGAAAAAGTTCTAAGGAGTACGAAGTTCGGATAATCCTTAAGATAATCCTCGCCCCTTGGATGCTCCGGGTCATCTATATACTCCCTGTATGCCTCGTCGTAGAGAACCAGCACATGGTCTGGAACTCGCTTCATAAAGTTATCAAACTCTCTTCTTTTTATTAAAGTTCCAGTTGGATTATTAGGATTGGCAATAAAAATAATTTTGGTTTTTTCAGAAAGCTTATCTAAGATAGATGCAAGGTCGTATCCGTAATCTTTCATAGGAACGGTTACAAATTTTCCCCTCGTCTCCTGCATGGCTATTCTGTATATAAGAAAGGTTTTCTCTGCGGTGATTCCCTCCTCACCATCATCAATAAGGGCGAATGTTATCCATTTAATAATTACTGCAGATCCAGGACCGACAAGGATATTCTCCTCAGGTATCCCATATAAACTGGAAAGCTTCTTCGTAAGATAATAGGAACCAGTATCAGGATATAGATAAACATTTTCTGCCTCTTTTCTTATAACTTCAACAGCTTTGGGAGATACTCCAAAGGGATTTTCATTGGAAGCAAGCTTTATTATTTTTTCTATCCCCAGCTCCCTCTTTGCTTCCTCGAGGGGCTTGCCGGGAACGTAAACCTCGTACTTTTCAAGCTTCTCAGGAATTTTTACCATAATTGCCCTCCATATATTTTTTATAATCCTTCACAAAAGGAATGGTTATTACTGAGAGAAAAAGGAATTTAACCTCTGAATCCCCAAAATTATACTCGAACAAACCGGCTATGAAAAATCCAAGAATCACCGCTATTGCTCCTATAGCCTCTGGAGTCAATTTGTCTCCTTCCTTTATTTTCAGAAGTTCTAACAGGGCAAATGATATAAATGCAAGGAAGATAATAAGTGAAATTATCCCTCTCTCCACTGCAATTTGAAGAATATTGTTGTGTAAATGAGGTAATTCTTCAGGAGGAACTTTTTCTTTGTTATAGGCTGGGTAAACTTCTGATACCATATTTTGTCCAACGCCAAATAGAGGGTGGTCCCTGAACATTCTCATCCCTATTTTCCACATATTTATTCTTTCTACATTTGTGGGATTTGTTAGGGAAAAAATAGAGACAGCTCTTTGCTTTATCTTACCCGGGGCAAGGATTAGGATAATCAAAATGATAGGAATGAGCAAAAGTGGAGCCCATTTTCTTTTAAAATAAAGAATAAGCCCTATGCCAAAAACCGTTCCTACCCATGCACTTCTCGTTAATGTAAGAACAAGAGCAAAAAAAATAACTCCCATGGAAAAAAGATAAGTCAGGGAGTATTTTTCAAAAAGAATGAGGGCGGCAATAAAAAGAAAAGCAATCATCATAATTCCACCCTCAGTCATATAGTGCCCCACAAAACCCGTCAATCGCTGGTGAGAGACCACCATCTCTCTTAAAATCCCCAGGAAAGCTGCCAGGGACACGCCAAGAACCAGTCCATTTTTAAGCCATTTTTTCTCGCAGAGAAGGATTATAGGAGGAAGAAACAAAATGAAGAGCTCCTTGGTATCAGGAAGGCTTATATAAGGATTAAGGGAAAGAGATGCCGAAATTAGGGAAGAAAAGGCGTAAAGTAAAAGCAATGTAAAGAATTGGGGATATTCAATTTTTAAGCCCTTCAATATTCTGAAAATGAGGACAACAATCCCAACAGCGAGGACAACATCCGCAAGGGTTATTGAAAACACAGGGGAAGAGGTAATAAGAAAACTAAAAACAGCTCTCATTCAGACAATCATGCTCCCGATAATTATCAAAAGAGCCAAAGGAACAAAATATTTTATGAGAAATACCCAGATATCCTCTCCAGGGAACTTTTTGTCCTTATAATGACGAATTTCCTTTGCGGCATTCTTCGCTCCCCATACATAACCCACAAAAATAGAAAGAAGTAACCCTCCAAGAGGTAAAGAAAGATTTGCCCATATGAAATCCATCAGTGAAAGAAAATCTTTTCCGAATGCAAAATTGCTGAAAGTGCTCACAGAAGAAGCAAGAGCAGATGGGATTCCAATAATAAAAGCAATGGCGCCTACAAGAAAAGCGGCTTTTTTCCTGGCCATTTTTCTTTCGTCAACAAGATAGGAAGTTGCTACTTCCACAAGGCTTATCGTTGAAGTGAGTGCAGCTATAGCCAGAAGAATAAAAAACAAAGTCCCAATAAAGACCCCCAGAGGGAGTTTTGAGAAGATAAAAGGAAGAGTTTTGAAAATAAGGGAAGGTCCTTCGGCAGGGGAAAGGTTGAAAGAGAAGACAGCAGGAAATATTACTATCCCAGCGAGGAATGCCACAAGTGTATCAAAGATTACTACCTCTATGCCAGCTGAAAATAGGTTCTCTTCCTTTTTAAGATAACTTCCGTATGTAATCATGGCTCCCATACCAAGACTGAGGGAGAAAAATGCCTGCCCAATCGCTGAAAGAATTATTTTAAAGCTCAACTTAGAAAAATCCGGTTTAAGATAGAAACTAATGCCCCGCGATGCGCCTGGAAGAGTCAGGGAATAAATAGAAAGGAAAAGAAGGATCAGAAAAAGTAGGGGCATTAAAACATTCGTCCACCTTTCTATACCTGAGGAAATTCCCTGAGATACCACCCAGCTTGTAATAAATAAAAAAATGAATAACAAGAAAATCGTTAGGGAAGGAGAAGAAGTAAAAGAAGAAAATAGCTCATTTACCTGAGCTTGAGTTATCCCCTGCTTAAATTTTCCGAGACCGGAAATCACCATGTAATATAGAGTCCACCCTGCTATAACTGCATAATAGGAAAGAATCCCAATCCCTGTTATAACCCCAAGGTATCCAACGCCTTTCCAGAGACTACCCGGCTTTATTGCCTCAAAAGCTCCAACAGGATTTCTATGAGTATGCCTCCCCAGAGAAAGCTCTGCATACATTACAGAAAGCCCGAGGAAAATTACCGACAATATATAAAGTAAAAGAAAAAGTGCTCCCCCGTTTTTGCCTGTAACATAGGGGAATCTCCATATATTTCCCAGGCCTACAGCAGAGCCAGCTGCTGCAAGAACAAAACCCAAGGACGATTTCCATTTACCTCTTTCTGCCATGGAGTAATTATAATTTATCAGCCCTGAGGGGTGTCAACTTTATCTTTATCCTTCTTTCGGCCGGCAAGATAGCTAACGAAAATTCCTATAGAATAAAGAAGAATAAATGGCCCTGCAACAATTGACTGAGTTATAGCATCAGGAGTGGGAGTAATAATGCCAGCTATAACAAAAGAAATCAGAACAGCATATTTGAAATTTTTTATCATGAACCTGGGGCTGAGTATACCGAGCTTTGAAAGTATAAAGATAACCACAGGAAGCTCAAAAACTATCCCTATTCCCAGAAGAATTTCTATGGCAAGATTGAAATAATTGTCAATTGTTATTATCGGCTGGAAATCCTTTCCCAGAGAAAGAAAGAATCTACATGTCCAGGGAAACACAATAAAATATCCAAAGGCTCCTCCGAGAAGAAAGAAAAAACTGGTTGAAAAGACAAAAGGAATTACGTATTTTTTCTCATGGGGATATAAGGCTGGAGAGATAAACTTCCAGGCCTGATAAGCTACAATAGGAGATGCAAAAAAAACTGCTGCAAGAAGGGAAATTTTAAGATACAGCATAAAAGGGGTGGTTAGAGATGTAAAGGCAAGTTTCTGGCCAGGGGGTAAATACTTCACTATTGGTCTTGCGATAATATTGAAAAGGTCTTTAGCTATAAACCAATTGGCAAAAAAGATTACAATTATTGGTATAAGAGAATAAAAAATCCTGCGCCTGAGTTCTTCAAGATGGTCAAGGAAGCTCAGATCGTCATTTCTTCTCTTCTTTCTCTCCATTCGACTCTACGCTCTGGGATCCCTTCTGTGAAGAAAGGTTTTCTCCTTCTTCTGCAGCTTCATTTCTGGCATCCTCTTCTTCCACAGCTTTTTCCAATTGCTCTTTAAATTCCTCCGAGCTCTTTCTAAACTCAGCCATTGCCCGTCCGATAGACCTTCCAATTTCCGGAAGTTTCTTAGGGCCAAAAACGAGAAGAGCAATAAAAAATATTAGAAGTAATTCCTGCCATCCGAGTCCAAACATCTTTAACTCCCTGTGGTTCCCTCCTGTATTATTGTGCAGGAACCGGTTATTTTTCCATTTGTTGCGGTAATGGTTATCTGCCTTTGCTCTCCAGAATTTCTCCCTACAGTTAAAGTATCTGTAACCTGTCCATTTGCATTGGTAACCTGGAGGCTACCTTTCGATGCCAGAGAACCATAAGTGGTAATGATTGTTATTGGTACTCCTGCAATGGGATACCCATCTTCATTGAATACAGTAACTTTTATGGTAGAAGAACCTCCCTGGATAGGAAGATCGGCTGGGGTAGCAGAAACCACTATGGTTGATGGCTCATAAAAGGATGAGATGGTAACATCCAAGGTAACTTCCTGGCCATTTCTTGTCATCGCTTTTATCACTGCGCTTCCAGGGGTAGCCCCTGCATAAAATGTGGCTTCTGCTTTCCCGTCTTTTATTGTTGTGCTTACTGGTTCTATCCCTCCCATGGTAGCGCTAAATAAAATTTCCACACCATCCCTTAAAGGTGTTCCATTCTGCTCTGTTCCAAAAACTGTTATCTGAGAAACCCCGTTCGGGGGCACTACCGAAGGATTCGCTCTAATTATTAGGGTTGAGCCCTCTGGTGCTGGAAGAGGAGATTTTTCACAGCCGAAGAAAAAGAAAATAATTATTAAAATCAGCAACAGAAATAAAATTAAGTATTTTCTCATACTTTATTTATAGCACAACTGTCCTGATGAGTAAATAAAAAATAGGTCAACCCTACATATAAGAAGTCTAAAATTCTGAACTTTAAAGTCCAGAAACCTAGCAGTTAGAATTAAGCAAAGGAAAAAACCTTAAAAAAATTGCTTTCATTCTGCTCTGCGTTTAACCCAAATAAGCGTGTTAAAAATAAAAGCTGGCATAAAACTTGCTTCTCTAGAATAGAGAGGTCAGATGAAGATTGAAATTTTTTACAAAATTCTGGGATTTGCAATCGCAGTAGTTTTTTCAATATTTATATCTGATATTAGAAAAAAGCAAGGGATGATAAGTGTTTTGCACAAGCCTTTTATAATAGCAATGAAAGTTTGCTATTTGGTTACCATAGGAATATATTTTTACACACTTTACAAAATAGAAAGGCTCAAAGTAGTTACTGACTGGGGAGCTCTTCTTTTAATTACTATGGGGACATTTCTTATAATTAAGGCTAAAATAGACCTCGGAGACAATAATACCTGGGTGGGTTATTACAAAAATTCTTCTGTAATGGTAACAAAGGGAATCTACTCCTTTATGCGTCATCCAATATGCACCGGTATTTATTTATTCTTTTTCGGGGTATTATTTACTGTTTTAATGCATCAATTTCATTTGGCTTTAATTGTAATACCTATTCTTTCATATATAATGGCAATAATTGCCATTG
>JAGHBF010000119.1 GCA_021161165.1 Candidatus Aminicenantota bacterium | reverse complement strand
CTAAGAGGCTTACAAAGTTTCCTGGAACAGACCAGCATCCGATATGGTATGGAGACAAAATTTATTTTGTTTCCGACCGCGACCTTATTCTCAATTTTTATTCCTATGACCTTAAAACCGGAAAAATAACCCAGATAACCCATCATAAGAAATACGATGTATTATGGCCCTCAGGTAGAGGAGGATTTGTGGTTTATGAAAACGGTGGTTATATTTACAAATTAAATCTGAATACAGGAAGAACAGAAAAACTCACCGTAAGCCTGAATTTTGATGACCCCAACAGACTTCCTTATTTCAAAAACGTTTCGAAATATATAACCAGATTTGGATACAGCATATCTCCCACAGGAAAGAGAGCGGTATTTGATGCAAGAGGGGATATTTTCACTGTTCCTGCCAGAGAAGGAATTACCTATAATCTTACATCCACACAGGGAATAAGGGAAGAGTACCCCAGATGGTCCCCTGATGGTAGATGGATTGCATATTATTCCGATAAGACAGGGGAGTACGAGATTTATCTGGCTGACCCCAAAGGAAAGAAAAAAACGGTTCAGCTGACAAAGAACAGTAAAATTTGGAGATATCCTGTTGTGTGGTCTCCTGACAGCAAAAAACTTCTTTTCTCCGATAAGAATCAAATTCTTCAAATCCTGGATATAAAAACCGGGAAAATAACAGTTGTGGACAGAGCAAGTCTGTTTGACATAACAGATTACAGCTGGTCTCCGGATTCAAAATGGGTGGTTTACACAAAAAACGGAAAGAATGGCCTTGACGCGGTATGGGTCTATTCCCTCGAACATAACAAGAAATATCAGCTTACTAACGCTAAATATAACGACTTTTCTCCTGTGTTTTCCAGGGACGGTAAATACATATTTTTCCTTTCCGCAAGGGATTTCAATATGAATTTTTCCAGCTTTGAGTTTGATTTTGTTTACAACAAAGCCACGAAATTATATGCTATTTATCTCACAAAGGATGCCCCGAAGCTTTTCAAGGAGAAAAATGATGAAGAACCCATAAAAGAGGAGAATAAAAAAGAGAGCAAAACCAGCAAATCTAAATCTGCAAAGAAAGAATCTGGTGTAAAGATTGATTTTGAAGGAATAAACGACAGAGTTATTGCCTTTCCTCTAAAACCTGGAAATTATTCTGGTGTAGCTGCTGTGGAAGGTGGTGTAATATACGGCAAAGATGGAGCTCTTTATAAATTTGACCTGAACAAGAGGAAGGAAATGCTGGTAATAAAGGGTATTACAGGAGGAGATGTTTCAGCGGATGGTAAAAAATTCCTTTACAGAGCAGGAAACAAATTCGGAATAATAGATATAGCCCCGGGCAAAAAAGTGGGAGATGGACTCCTGAATATGAGTAATGTCACCATGAAGATAGACCCTGTAAAGGAATGGAGACAAATGTACAGGGATGGATGGAGAATTTACAGAGACTGGTTCTATGTTAAGAACATGCACGGTGTGGACTGGAAGAAAATGTACGAAAAATACAGGGTGCTTTTGCCCTATGTTAGCCACAGAGCTGACCTGGATTACATATTCGGTGAACTTGTTGGAGAATTAAATGCAGGTCATTGTTATATAAATTGGGGAGATTTTGAAAGACCCCGCAGGGTAGATACAGGTCTTCTTGGAGCGGTGCTTAAGCCTGACCGGAAAGCAGGAAGATATGTAATATCAAAAATATTCAAAGGGGAAAACTGGAAGGAAGAAACTCGTTCTCCTCTTACAGAGCAGGGAATTAATGTAAAAGAGGGCGATTACCTTATAAAATTGAATTATCACAATGTGACATTGAAGGATAATCCCTATATGTTCCTTGAAAATACTGTGGGCAAAAGGATTCCTATAGTTGTAAATTCAGTACCATCAGAGAAAGGAGCAAGAACCTACTGGATAAAACCCATTAGAAGCGAACTAAAACTCTTTTATCTTGACTGGGTTGAATCTCGCAGAAAACTCGTTGACAGACTTTCCGGAGGCAGAATCGGTTATGTTCATGTGCCTGATACCGCAGTTGAGGGGAATCGTGAGTTCTTTAAAGGATTCTATGCTCTTGCAAGGAGCAAGGATGCTCTTATAGTTGACGAAAGATATAATGGCGGAGGCTGGAGCCCGGGGAAAATGATTGAGCTTCTCTCAAGGAAAACTGTTAGTTACTGGCACAGAAGAGGACTTGAGCTTCGTCCGGAGCCGTTTTTTGCAGTAGATGGACCAAAGGCAATGCTCATTAACCATTATTCTTCCTCTGGAGGAGATAATTTCCCTTACTGGTTCAGGAAGGCAAAGCTTGGTCCTATTATAGGAACAAGGTCATGGGGTGGACTCGTTGGATATGGATGGAGTCCTTCCCTTGTGGACGGTGCACATTTTGCTGTTCCATCTTCTGGTATAGTTGGGACAGATGGGAAATGGACTGTGGAAGGCGTAGGAATATATCCTGATATAGAGGTTTATGACAGGCCAGAAGAGGTGGCAAAAGGAAGAGACCCCAGCGTTGAGGTAGCAGTGAAATACCTGTTAAAGGAGTTGAAAAAGCACCCACCAAAAAAGGTTAAAACACCTCCAGAACCCGACCGTTCAAAGTGGTATGAGGGAAAGATAAAATAAATTAATGTGTATTATGCCCCGGGCTCTGCTTCAGGGCCCGGGCTCTTTTCTTGCTTCTGCTCCTTCACAAAATTGTGCCCTTTTATTTTGTATTGAAAAGAAACTTTAGGTATAAAATCTAAATAGGGGTGCGAAAAATATGATTAAGAGCAAAAAAAAGATTTTAGTTTTATTCTCAGATGAAGAATTAACAGGAAATTTAGAGAAGCTGCTCACCAAAAAAGACTTTGATATTTCCTTTTTCAAAATAACCCGTAGGAGTTTACCGAACATTGAAGATGTTAAAGAAGCGGACATTGTAATTTGCGATGAAAAGACTGCAACATGGTGGAAGAAGAAAATAATAAATTATAAAACTACTATTCCGAATCTGGGATTTTACCTGCCGTTTGTTCTGATATATTCAGGAAGGAAAGAATTTCCCGCTTCCATCTCGTCAGGATTTGATTCGGTTGTATCCATTACTGAAAATCCACAGAGATTTTTAAAAATAATTAATGATAATCTCCTTTTAAAAACCACTTCAGAGAGAGCATTCGCAGTTCTTGTTGAGAATTCAGATATAGGTTTTTACAGAACCACTCCTGATGGCAGAATACTTTACGTCAGCCCGGGGCTTTTAAAAATGCTTGGATATGAGTCATTTGAAGAACTGATTATAAGAAATCTTGAAGATGAGGGATTTGAGCCGGAATATCCCCGTTCCAGGTTTAAAGAAATCATGCAGAAGCAAGGGCGGATAGAAAATTTCATTTCAGCCTGGAAGAGAAAAGAAGGGAGCACCCTTTACGTCAAAGAAAATGCAAGAGCGGTAAAAGATAGTGAAGGAAAAATTATTTTCTATGAAGGAACAGTTGTGGATATTACACAGGAGATGGAAAAAAACCGGCAGTTAGCGCATCTCAATAGAATTCTCAGTGCTTTAAGGAATGTAAACCAGACAATTGTTAGTGTCAGAGAAAAAACAGAACTATTGAAAAGAGTTTGTTCAGTACTCGTAGCTAATGGAGGTTATGAAAGCGTATGGATATCGTTGCTAAACAGGAGAGGAAAATTCAGGGAATTTTACTATAAAGGTGAAGGAAGCGGATTCAAGGAATTTAAAAAACTTCTTTATAAAGGAGATTATCCTGTATGTGTTAGGAAAGTTTTAGACTCGCGTAAAGCTGAGGTGATAAGCATCACCGTTAAGGAAGAGTGTAGAAATTGTCCCCTTTTTCAGGAAGAGCGGAAAAGATTTTCCCTCATTTCTCCTCTGAAATATAAGGATAAATTTTATGGTTTAATTTCTATCTGTTTGCCAGAAAACATTTCTCCGGGTTCTGAAGAAATTAACCTTTTTGATGAGTTGTCCACTGACATTTCTTTTGCTTTGTATAACCTGGAAATGGAGAAAGAGAAAATTAAGGCTGTAGCGAAACTTAAGGAGAGTGAGGAAAAATACAGGACTCTTTTTGAAAATGCAAATGATGCCATTTTTATAATGGAAGGGGACAAATTCCTTGAGTGCAATATAAAAGCCCTTGAGATGTTTGGATGCAGGAGCAAGAAAGAAATTATTGGAAAAACGCCTTACGAGGAATTTTCGCCTGAATTCCAGCCAGACGGAAGATTATCAAGGGAAAAAGCCATTGAGAAAATTAATAGGGCTCTTAAAGAAGGAGGGCAGATTTTTGAATGGAAGCATAGAAGGCTGGATGGAAGGCTTTTTGATTCAGAAGTGAGTTTAAATAAGTTTTCTGTGGGAGATAAAAGTTACCTTCTCGCGGTGGTGAGGGATATAACAGAATGGAAGATGGATAAGGAGACGATAAAGCGAAATCAGGAATTTCTCCAGAGCGTTTTAGAAAGCATACAGGATGGCATAAGTGTTCTGGACAAAAATCTGAATATACTTTTTGTTAACAATACCATGAAGAAATGGTATGCAGAACAGATGCCTATTGTGGGGAGGAAGTGCTATCAGGTATACCATAAAAGCGAAAAACCCTGCTCTCCGTGTCCCTCACTTAGAGCTATTAAGTCGGGAAA
Source organism: Candidatus Aminicenantota bacterium (assembly GCA_021161165.1). GTDB lineage: Bacteria > Acidobacteriota > Aminicenantia > S016-38 > S016-38 > S016-38. The sequence continues at coordinate 800 of JAGHBF010000119.1, read as the reverse complement.
ACTTGAAATGAATGAAATTTCTGACCCTTTCAAAAATTATCTGGAGCTATATGCCTATCCAATTAAGGATAGTGAGACAGGAGAAATCACAGGAGTTGTGGAGTTTGTAAGGGATATTTCAGACAGGAAAAAAGCCGAGCTGGCTCTAAAAGAGAGCGAGGAGAAATATCACGGCATTTTTGAGAATTCGCCTGATGGAATCTTCATTATAGACCTTAATGGCAATTTTATTGAGTTTAACAAAGTGGTGCTTGAGAAACTTGGCTATTCAAGAGAGGAACTTCTTTCCATGAAAGCCTGGGACCTTTCTCTTGAGGGAAAGGATGTGAAAGTGCAATTATTAGACGTTATTAAAAAAGGCAAAAGTCTCGGACCTTTAGAGTTTACAGTTAAAACAAAGGATGGTGAGCATCTTACGGTTGAGGTGATTATAACCCCGTTTAAAAAAGGTGGAAAGATTTCAGGGGTCCAGGGGATTGCAAGGGATATTACCAGAAGTCTAAGATTACAGAAGAATTTGAGAAAATATGCCCAGCGACTGGAGGCTTTGCGACATTTAGACCTTTCTGTGATGGAAGCCCTTTCCCTTGAAGAAATAGCGAAAGCAGCTCTTTTTCATGTAAGAGAAATTATCCCATCCCAGAGGGGGAGTATCGCTATTTTTGATATGGATAGAAAACTTGTTAAAGTCATGGCTTCTTATGGAAAAGCCTCTGAGATTCTCGGGAAAGGAGCCGTTTTCCCTATCACAGATTTTCATAATATAGAAGACTTAAAATCCGAGAAGCTTAACATCGTGG
>JAGHBF010000168.1 GCA_021161165.1 Candidatus Aminicenantota bacterium | reverse complement strand
GCTTATTGTAGCTATTCTGCTGAAGGGAAGGGGAAGAGAAAGTTTTAAAACGCTAAGGGTATTTTCTGAAAATTTGATTTTTTCTCCAGTCTTAAGTGATGTTTCGTCCATTCCCCTTCCGTCAAAATCAATTCTCCTTTGCTTGCTCAGGTTTCTGATAGTAAATCCATAATCATTAAAAATGATTTTCACATGGAAATCAAATCGTCAGCTACAGGATTGAGAACGCTTATATCAGATTTATAGAGTCTTCCAATAGTGACTTCATTCCCTATGTTTTTGACTTCATATTTTTTCACCCATAGGGGATAAACCCGATGAAATGAGCTTTTAATTAAGAACAAAAGAAAAACAGAAAAAGCAACGACTGTGAAAGGTAAAATCAGAGCTATTTTATGTTTCCATAGGATAGAAATTAATGTAAGCACAATGAAAATGCTCCATAAGATAAAAAACAAGGTTATCATTTGAGGGATAGAATCTTAAAAACTGTGTTCCCTATTAGCACAAAGTCCCCTTTCTGGAGTGGGGAAAAGGCGGGCGGTATTCCTCTAACTGTGAGAAACTCCAGAGTTTTTTCTGGTGAAATTCCTTTAAAGTCAGAAAACAATACCCTGGAATAGATTTCCTCTCCTTCTTTAAATGGCGAAATAGTAAGGAGCTGTTTTCCTCTAAAGATATAAAGAAAGAAATGGGGAGAGAGGTTGATAACAATAGGTATTTTGCCACTCCTTACGATCATCGCATGAAATCTGGATAAGTGTATATTTCTGAAATCCATCCTGTCTCCTCCAGGAAGTCTTATAAAATTCCTGGGGTCTCTGCCAATAAGTATATGAGTTTCGCTTAGAGAAAAACTCCTTTTCTCCGGGAGTTCTACTTCAAATAGAAAATATTTATTACCTGACTCCCAGAGTTTTTCGCAGAAATTGTCCGTTGAAACTCGAAAATTTTCGGACCCTCTGGGAAAATTTTTTCCGATTTTTTCAAACGGCGAAAATCTCTGTTTTTCTATAAGAGTATTTCTTGAATTCACCTCTATACTGAGACAATTAACAAATTTCGTATCCAGAAGTTGTCCATCTGGACCAAGGAAGATTTTATATGCTTTTACCGGTCCAACCGGCTTTGGAAACAGGATATATGATAAAAGCAAATCGCCTGTTTCTGTTTCAGAGCCGAGAAAAATTGATGGTTGCTCATCGCTGTAAGCCTTTTGCGAAGAAAACCCAAGAGTTTGCTGTTTTATTTCTTCAAGAATTCTGAATTCAAGGGTAAAATTTGCCTTTTCCCTGGCATTTTTCAGATGGAAGTTGTAGACAATTTTTCCTTCTGGGGCTTCTTTTTTTACATGAATGTTTGTTCCATCTTCATATATGGCATCAAATTCATCCCCCAGTTCCTGGATATTTATAAGACTGAGATCTGTTTTTTCATAACTGAACTTAAATGGAACCATAAACCTTTTTTTAAAAAATTCTGGAACCCAGATGTTGAAAAACCATTCAGCCCCAGCTGTAAAAATTTCCTGTCCTCTTTGAATTTTGACCGTTCTATCGTTTTCTTCCCGGATTACCCTGGCAAGAATTATTTCAGCTTCTCCCGCTTTATAAAGAAATGGTGCAGCAATTACCACTGTTTCGCCGTCATTGAAGTTGTAAGTTGAATTTATCTTTATTCCTTCTTTTTTGAACATGGGAATAAGAGCAGATTCATTGAAAAAAGTTATAGAAAGTTCATTTGTAACAGATTCCTTGCCAAGTCTTTTTCCTATTTCGTTTATCTCTTCAACCAGTTTTTTCTTTACAGAATTTGAGATTAGATTCCAGTTTTCAAAATCCCTTTGTTTAAGAATGAAAATAAATCCGAGTTTATTAATCCCTGCTTTAAGAAATTTTTTCATGTGACGGGCAAATTCGCCAGTCCGGGTTCCAAGGAGAATTTTTTCGGGAAAATCACGGGGTATCCTGAAATTTACAGGAATGCGAAACTCACTACCTGTTTCAAGAGAAGCTTCCCTTTTTTCCTTTCTCTTTCCTCCGAAAAAAGCCATATTTTTATGATAAATTTTGCAACTCTTTTCGTCAAACCTCCGGGAGTATTTCATCTTTCCAAAGCAGGTAAACTATCTTGTTAAATGAAATTATAGAGTTATAATTTTTCCTGTGGATAAACTTCCTAAGTTCACAAGGCTTTTTGTTTTTGCACTTCTAGTTGGGATAATAGCTGGATTTGGAGCTCTTATTTTCGATTGGGTTCTCAGGGTGGCAGAGCATTACCTTATGGTTAAGGCTATGGGATTCGTGCCTCCAAAACCAGGAGGAGAAGGTGAAGCGGTGTTTATTCTCCCAAAAACGAAATGGCTCCTTCCTGTAATTCTTGCGATTGGCGGTGTAATTGCAGGATTTTTGATTTATACATTCGCCCCTGAAACTGAAGGACACGGAACTGATAGTGCCATAGAAGCATTTCATTTTAAGAAGGGGAAAATCAGATGGAGGGTCCCCATCATTAAAACCCTTGCTTCTGCTGTTACTATAGGTTCAGGAGGTTCTGCCGGGAGGGAGGGACCTATTGCTCAAATAGGAGCCGGATTTGGCTCTTTTCTGGCAGACATTTTCAAACTACCGACGGAAATGAGGAGAATTCTTGTTGTAGTTGGTATAGGCGCGGGGATAGGGAGTATATTCAGAGCTCCTTTTGGTGGAGCTCTTTTCGCTGTTGAAGTCCTTTACACGCAGATGGATATAGAAATGGAATCTCTGATTCCTACTTTGATCGGGTCAATATTGGGATTTTCAATTTTCGGTTCCCTTCACGGGTGGAAACCTATATTTGTAACCTCGGGATACAAGTTTTCCAATCCAGCACATCTTCTATTATATGGAGGTCTGGGTATTTTCCTTGGGCTTATGGTTTATCCTTATGTGAAGCTTTTTTATGGGACTCGCGACCTTTTTTCCAAAATAAACATACCAAGGATGTTAAAACCTGCCCTGGGTGGACTACTTCTGGGGATAATAGCTATTTTTTATCCGTATTGTATAGGAATTGGTTATGGCTGGATTCAACTGGCCATGGTAGGTGGTATTTCTCTTGCGACCCTATCCTTGCTTCCCTTTGCAAAAATGCTTGCAACAAGCCTCAGCATAAGCTCAGGAGGTTCAGGAGGAATTTTTGGTCCCACGATAGTTATAGGTGGAACCTTTGGAGCTTTGTATTCAATTATTCTAAACGGGCTCTTTCCAGCTCTAAATCTCCCACTGGAGCCCTTTGTGGTTGTTGGTATGGCGGGTTATATTTCCTCTGTTGCGAAGGTCCCACTGGCAGGGTTGATAATGACTATGGAAATGACCGGTGGATACGGGTTAATTGTCCCTGCCCTTGCTGTTATAATTTTTGGTCTTCTCCTCAGCGGAGATACAACTATATATGAGAAACAGGTTCCCAATAAATTATCTTCTCCAGCGCATATTGGAGATTTTATGGTAGATGTACTCGAGGGACTTACGGTTAAAGATGCACTTCCTTTCAGTTCTGATGTAATATGGGTGGCAGAATCTACTCCATTATCAACTCTACTTAACATTTTTTCTAATTCAAGGGCAGATGTTTTGTGTGTTAAAGGTAGCGATACACATGAATACAGGGGAATTATATCACTGAACCATGTCAGAGACGTTATTTTACAGGGAGATGAGCTGTTCGTTACCCTGATACTTGCCCATGACCTTATAACTCACTCTCAGGAAGTTCTTGTGAAGGAGGATGAAAATCTAAAAAATGTCCTGCAGAAATTCACACAATTTGACCTTGATGAACTTCCGGTTATTGAGAGCGATGGCAAAATAAGGAAAATGATTTCAAGAAACTCTCTGCTTATAGCTTATTCAAAGGCCTTTGAAGTTTAGAGGAAATCATTCAAGGTCCACAAAAACCCCAACATCAATGGGCTTTATGGGAGGCCTTATTGATACAGGTTCAGGAGAAATGTTTTTGGCTCTTAAAAATTCCGTTATTATAGGAAAACAAGTTCTCCCCTGACAATTTCCCAGTCCAGCCCTTGTTGCTACCTTTATCCCTTTAAGTGAAACAAAGTCATTTTCTGCTGCTTCCTTTATCTCCTTCATGGTCACGTCTTCGCACCTGCAGATTATCGTCTCATCAGGAATGGATAGCCAGAGGTTTTCAGGAACACTATATGTAGAATTTAATTTTTTTGCAAAGGCCATCTCATGCGCTCTCTTTTTCTTAAGAGAATCATCCCGTTTTCCAGAGAGAATAAGCGCAGCCAATTCTCCTTCTATAAGTGCTTTTCTAGCTCCCCCTATACCTGTTACCTCCCCTGCTGCATATATATTTTCACTGCATCTGAGTTCATCGTCTGTTTTTAATACCCAGCCTCCAAGAGATGCATCATAAATCACAGGACATCCGCACAGTTGAGCAAATTCTATATTTGGTACGAAACCGTAACCTATGGCAAGGAGAGAAGTTTCTCTTATTTTTCTTCTACCTTTTTTCTCGAAGACGACCTTTAATTTTTCTCCGGATTTTTCAACCCTCTCAATTCTCCATCCAAAAGTAGTTTTACCGAAAAGCTTAAGCAGATATTTAAAACCTTCCCTTGCCTTTTCAAGGTCAATTAGAGCAGAGGAAAATCCCATCAGTTTTGACAAAGGATTGAGTTCTGCTATTTCGATTACTTTTCCCCCGGCTTTAGCAAATTCGTAGGCTACCGCAAGGAGAAAGGGCCCTGTCCCTGCAAATATAGCATCTTCTGCAGGGAGAAAACCAGAAGTCTTTATAAGAGCCTGAACAGCTCCTGCACTGATAACCTCTGGTAATGTCCATCCAGGAAACGGAAGGAATTTTTCCCGTGCTCCTGTGGCTATGAGTATTTTTTCTGGCTTAATTATTACAGGTTTCCCGTCCCTTACAAGCGCAACTTCATCTGTTTCTTCATAGTATCCTACAATCAGGGTGTTTTTCCATATTCTTTTTTCATTTGCCAGTCTCTCCATCAGTTCAAATCCTTTTTTGCGTGTGGGGGTGTCCATGGGACGATACAGAGGGTTGTGTCTTAGAAACTGTCCGCCCAGAAAAGGATATTCGTCAACAAGAATAAAGTCTTTTCCATTTTCTATAAGAACAGATGCTGCAGCCAACCCTGCGATTCCTCCACCTGCAATAAGGATTTCAGTTTTGACTTTCTCTACTTTAGCTCTCCTCAAATTCCACCTCCATGCCGTCCTTTACAGGTGTTATACATGCACGAACAGTTCTGCCGTTGACCTTTACCAGGCACTCGAAACATACACCCATTCCACAGAACAGGGAACGGTCCTCACCTTTTACGCTTTTTCTGAACCTTTTGTATCCTGCTCGAAGCAGACTTACAGCCAGCATTTCCCCTTCCCTTGCTTCCAGAGTTTTACCGTTGACTTTTATGAGTGCGTGTTTTGTATGCATATACTAAATCTAATAATAGAAGAGAAATTTGTCAAGAGAAATTTCCAACTCTTCCTCCATGAACATAAATATAGAAAGGGCTGCAAAGGCTCTTATAAAGAATGGAAACGTGGATGATGGACTCCTTAATATGGTTGAAATGGCGTTTCGTGCCTATGACCCATGCTTTGCATGCGCCACACATTCACTACCAGGAGGATACCCTATTAAAATAAAGATTTTCGGCTCTAAAGGAGAGTTGATAAAAGAGATAAAGAACATTTGAGAAAACTAATTCTCTGTCTTGGGAACGAAATTGCTGGAGACGACGGAGTTGCAATATACGTAGCTCAAAAACTAAGAGGAAAGATCAAAGGTTGGGATATAAGAGAAAGCAATAAGGCGGGTTTTTATCTACTGGAGGATATCGAGGGATACGACGAAGTCATCGTTGTAGACAGCATAATTGACGAGAACGGACAGGAAGGGGAAATAGTTAAAGGAGAAATAACAGATGGGAGTGGGGGATTTTCTCCTCACTCCCTTTCCATGGGGGATATTCTAAAATTAGGACACTCTATGGGGCTTTATCTTCCACAGAAAATTAAATTCTATGCGATACGCATTAGAACACCGGAGTTCGGAGAGAAGATTTCTTCAACAGTAAAGGCCTCTGCAGACAAGCTCATTTTGCACCTTGTTGAAATGCTTGTAAAATAAAACTCAGGCTTGGCATCAATTTTTAACCATTGTGAACCAAAAACGTAAAATATTTCTGTAATAAAAATTCTGGAGGTTTAAATGAGCCTAAAAAAATTAACTGTGTATGTGATCATAGGTC
>JAGHBF010000054.1 GCA_021161165.1 Candidatus Aminicenantota bacterium | reverse complement strand
GAACTCTCGCTTTTGTTACGCCTACTTTTGTACTAATGGTGCTTCTTTCCGCACTCTATTTTTCCGCAGGAAAAATACCCTGGGTAAGCCAGGTGCTAATGGGGCTCAAAGCAATTGTGGTGGGAGTTATTCTTTACATAGCAATGGAACTGGGTCAGATGGGGGGCAACTTTCAAGTATAGTGAGAACTCGTTATTCTTTACATAGCAATGGAACTGGGAGAAAGGAATATCAGAAATGGCCGGAAAGCTTCTATTCTTCTTTCGTTTGTAGCACTCATTTTTAATGTAAATGCTGTAGCTATAGTGCTTGTGGCGTTTACAGCTGGGGCTATCTTTCTTAGAGCTGTACAGAACAAAAACGCCCCACGAGATAAAATCCTTCAGAAAAGTTCATCTTGGACAGGAATAATAGGAGCATTCTTAGTGGTTCTGGTTGGAGTGGTTATTTCTTTTTTACTCAAGCCTGTGACAAGAACCATGGCGTTGTCTTTCTTTAAAATAGGAGCCCTTACCTTTGGCAATGGAGTGACAATTCTCCCTTTAATACAGGCTGATGCAGTGGGGCATTATCATTGGCTAACAATGGGTGAATTTGCCGATGGGATAGCGCTGGGGCAAATAACACCAGGACCAATTCTGATCACTGCCGCTTTTATAGGATACAAACTCGGGGGAGTATGGGCAGCACTCCTTGCAACTTTTGCCATCTTTTCTCCATCCTTTGTGTTTACACTTTTTGTTAGTGAAATCTACTCCAGGATAAAACATATAACTTATTTGAAGGGGGCATTGAGGGGTATATTAGCTGCATTTGTTGGCCTTCTTGCAGTAATGGTTTTAGAACTTGGCAAAATTGGAGCAGCAAAATCACCATCCATGGCTCTGGCAGCTGCTTCTTTCATTTCCATAAAGTATTTCAAGCTGGATGTGATCTGGATATTTTTCGGAGGTTTGCTTTTATGGGCCATAGCTGTTTTCCTTGGTTTTGCACCCTAACAATTTGAATGAAAAACTTAATTCAAGTACTGGGATGTCAACTGTCTAACATTAAGTGTCTGTCATCGACATCATTGAAGTATTTTTTCCTCCTTCGAGAAGTTCTATAAAAAAGCTGCAAATTCTAGAAATCTTCTCTTTATTAGCTCTATATCTTACAAAACGACCATATCTCCTGAATTCCACAATTCCCAAGGACTCAAGATATCTCAGGTGATGAGAAACATTCTGAACAGAAAGATTGAGAGCTTTTGCCACATTTCCTACGCATTTTTCTTCATGAGCTACTTCCATGAGTACTCTTAAACGGGTAGGGTCAGAGAAGCCGAAAAAAATCCTTGCTATTTCCTTATAATCATCGTCCCTCATAGCATCTTTCCCAACCTGTAACCTTCACTTATCGCATCTGCTATTTTTCTTACAGCTTTTGCATCACCAATAACCTCAAATGGGATCTCTAATTCCTCAATTATACTCACTATTGAATTATTGGGCTTACCACCAAAAGCTACTACCAATTTTCCATAGAAAATTTCCTCTTTTTCAGTTTCAATGTTTTCTACATAAACTTTTTTGTTCCCCATTCTTTTTATCCTTCTTTTCGTATATATTCTCACATTATTTTCCTTAAGCTCCCTCAGCAATGCTTTCCTGGAAAGAGTTTCCATTTCCCTTGCAACATCAGGTAACATTTCCAGTATCGTTACCCTATTCCCCTGGGAAGCCAGATAAAGCGCAGTTTCACATCCCACAAGTCCTCCCCCGCCCACTATAATATTTTCATTTTTAAAAATAACTTTCCCCTCGAGGACATCTGTATATCTGAATGTATTTTTGCAGCCTGTGTTAACAAAAATAGGAACAGACCCGGTGGCCACCACTACAAAGTCCGGTGCTTCCTGTTCTATTATCTTTTTATTAGCGCTTTCTCCCAGACGAATTTCGACGTTAGGAGTAAGTTTTAGTACCTCCGAATAGTATTCAATAAGCCATTTTATTTTGGATTTTCCTGGGGGAACTGCCGCTATTTTTAAGGCACCGCCGATCTTGTCTTCCTTTTCATAAAGAATCACTTTATGACCTCTCATTCCAAGAATCCTGGCTGCTTCAAGACCTGCTGGTCCTCCACCAATTATCATTACTTTCTTAGGATTTAAAGCCTTCTCGATAACTGACTCTGTATATAGAAGGCCAACTTCAGGGTTTGTAGCACACCTTAAAGGAATGTCATCATCATGTCTAGCTTTCACACATTCATTACACCCTATACATCTTCTTATTAGTTTAACCTCTCCCTTTCTGGCTTTGTCAGGCCAAAATGGATCAGCAATAAGGGTTCTACCAAGAACCACCATATCGGCTTTCCCAGATTTAATTAAATTCTCCGCAGATTCAGGATTTCTTATCATTCCTACTGCAGCTACTGGAAGTGATACATGCTTTTTTACTTCTTCTGCCATGTAGCTTCTCCAGGTTTCTTTATACATAATAGGTTCCAATCTTTTTTCCTTGTCTCCCAGACCAAGGTCAGCCTGTATCATTGCATAGCCGTATTTCTCCATAAGTTTTGCGATTTCGCCACCTTCTTTGTAGAGGTCTATTCCTCCGTTTTTAAACTCATGAACAGCAAGCCTGATTGTAACAGGAAAATCATCTCCAGTCTTCCTTTTTATTGCTTCTATTATTTCCTTTGCTATGCGAGTCCTATTCTCAATTGAACCTCCATATCTGTCGTTCCTGTGATTAGTAAGAGGAGAAAGAAATTGATTAACAAGAAGACCGTGGGCTCCCTGGACTTCAACCGAGTCAAAACCGGCTTCTTTTAAATAAAGCGCAGCATCCGAAATTTTATCAACAATGTAGATGATATCTTCTTCTGACATTTCCCTTACAAATCCTCTATCTTTACGAAGTGAAATTCTGGACGGCCCCATGGGAGTGAGACCTCCGTTAAACCGGAGATCTGCGAAGGCTCCTGGATGGGTAAGCTCGGCTGAAATTTTTGCTCCATATCTGTGTGCTGCATCTGCCAGCCTCTTAAATCCTCTAATAAATTTGGGGTCATCTATTCTGGGCTGATAGGCGCCATGTCTTCCTCCAGGAAAATCAAAACAAACATTTTCTACAATTATAAGACCCGCTCCTCCCATTGCTCTTTTCTCATAATGGTAGATCATTCTGTCAGTTACATAACCATTTTCGTCAGCAAAATTTGTAGAAATGGGCGGGAAAATTATTCTGTTTTTCACTTCAAGTTTCCCGATCTTGATTGGGGTAAAAATCGCATCAAACATGTTCGCCTCCAATATTAAAATACTCGTTTGAATATTGAATTTTTATTCTACTGCTGAAAAAATATTTGTCAAGAAATTTTGTGTCTGGCACTAAAAATTATACAGATTCTTCGATAAGACAATTTACCTCTTGATTTATTTGTATATATATGATAAAGTAATATAT
>JAGHBF010000130.1 GCA_021161165.1 Candidatus Aminicenantota bacterium | reverse complement strand
GTAATAAACCTTCTTATGCTTTCCATTGCCGGCATTGATGGGACACCCACCTCATCTTTAAATAGCCAATCCTTACCATCCTTTACTTTCTTATAATAGAATTCAACTTCCTGCCAGCCATAGGGCCCTCCGCTGTAAACTCCTGAAGGTTTATTATCCGGAAGGGACAGTCCCCATTCCGACGGTGGCATAGAATACCCTGAGGAAGGAAGGAAAGGGCGAGTCCCGTCAAGTTTTGCGATTATCTCATTTCTCAGGGGGAGGTAAATCTTCCTGCCAGGATACCCTTCATTGCCACCTGTCCAGACCATAAGAGAAGGATGATTTCTCAATCTGAGAACTACATCCTTTGCATTTTTCAGGAAAACATCCGACTCCAGAGGCCAATCCTTTGAGCCCTTTCCCCAAGTCGCCTGACAGTCGCCGGTTATCCAGAAGTCATGCCAGACCAGAAGCCCCAATCTGTCACAATAGTCAAAAAACTCATCCGCAGGGGTAATTCCACCTCCCCATATTCTCACCAGGTTAAGATTTGCATCCTTTATCAGCTTTAGCTCTTTCCATATTCTTTCAGCACCTCTTCTAAGCATCATATCAGGAACCCATGCTCCCCCTCTTATAAAAATTCTTTTGCCGTTTATGTAAAAATCCCTCCTTGCCCACTCGTTTACACGAACAAGTCTGGTGCTTATTTCTCTAATCCCGAAATTCACTCTCCTGTAATGGGAAATTTTCCCCTTTATTTTAAATCCCAGATGGAGGGTGTAAAGTTCCACCTTTCCATAACCCGAAGGCCACCAGAGACGAGGATTTTTAATCACAAGGGAAGGATAATCCTCAGGAGAAAAAACCACCCTGACTTTGCCCTCAGGTGGAAGTGTAATATGTTTTTTTAATTTTATATCCTTTTCAATAAATGCATTTAAAAAACCCTCTATTCTTTTCCTGGATAAATTCTTCACCACGGCAGAAATCGTCAGTCTTGCAGGAGATGTTTCAGGAAGAGGAAGGTCTGTTATTATACGGGGATTTTCTATTATCACAGGACCACTTTTTTCTATATAAACGCCCTGCCATATACCCATGTTCCTATCTCTTACAGGAGGAACCCAGTCCCATCCCACACTGCACTGCATCGTGACATTTTTCCCTATATCTCCGGTTGCGCCTCCATTCTCGTTTCTTCTATATGGCCCGAAAATAGTTCCTGGAAAATCAAGAGGATATATCTTAACAGCAATTGCATTTTTGCCTTTTCTAACATAAGGCGTTATATCGAATTTAAATCTTTTGAACATCCCCACCGTTTTATCCGCACTGGCTATCTTTGTGCTATTTATCCACACATCAGCCCTGTAATTTATCCCATTAAAAACCAGACGATAAAAACTGGTTTTTTCCTGAATAAAAAATTCACCTCTGAACCAGTAAGGAACTCTCCAGGGATTAGCCTTCTCAGGGAGATAACTGTATTTTAAAAGTCCATAACCTGTGTTAAACGAATCACAGGAGTCAGGAATTTTCATATTGTTAATTCCAATGTAAGGTTCGGGATATACGCCGTTTTCAACAAGGCAGTTAAGAACTGTTGTTGGCACACTGCATCTGTACCAGTCATGGGTAACAAAATCCGGAGAGGAAATTTCAGCACCGCTTTCTTTCACAACAGACGCAGCCCTCATCGTAAACTCATTAATATAAATCCGGTTCCCCTGTTCTGACACCAGATTTTTTGATAACAAAACCAAGGAAAAAACAATAAGAAGGAAAACTCTAATGAACTTCATGTCTTCATGATAAAACTATAATTGTCTGTCAATCAATTAAAGAAAGGAGGTTTATTCCCACATATTTCCAAACAGGCTTCTACCACTTCCTGATCGTAAAATTTACCCTTGTTTTTCAGAAGCTCATCCAGGGCTTCTTCCATCTTGTAAGCCGGCCTGTATGGCCTGTGAGAGGTCATTGCTTCTACTACATCTGCAACTCTTAATATCCTTGCCTCTAATATTATTTCATCCCCCTTTAATCCCTGCGGATACCCTGAACCATCCAGGTTCTCGTGGTGTTGGAGAATCATTTCGGCTATAGGCCACGGAAAATCTATCTTTTTTACCACATTATATCCAACTTCAGGATGTTGTTTTATCATACTGAATTCAATCTTATTAAGCCTGGCGGGTTTCAAAAGAACTTCTGAGGGAATTTTTATCTTCCCTATGTCGTGAATCAAACCTGCATAATAAAGGGCTTTTTTTCTTTCGTCATCGAGACCCATTTTCTGGGCTATGGAAAGAGCAAGGTCTGCTACCCTCCTCTGGTGACCTGCCGTGTAAGGGTCTCTAACCTCAGTAATGTCCGAAAGAGCAAATATGGTCTCTTCAATAACCTTCTGAAGTTTTTTTAAAGCGAACAGGGTTTCTTCCTGAGCCTTTTTTCTTTCTGTAATATCTATAATTGAACCTTCGATATAAAGAATCCTGCCATTCTTATCTTTAATTGCCCTTGCTCTATCTTCAACCCATATTATCCTTCCGTCCTTTGTTTTCTGACGTGTTTCGTAATTAACTACAATTCCTAACCCCGAAAGAGACTCTAAAGCTTTTTTCCTGTCCTGCAAGTCTACGAAAAATTCCTCCGCATTTTTCCCAAGGAGCTCTTCCACGGAGCTAAAGCCAAACATTTTCACAAGTGCAAGATTTGCTTCAAGAATTTTTCCATCAGGAGTGGTTCTGTAAATGCCTATGGGAATGTTCTGAAAGAGGGTCCTGTACCTTTTCTCAGCTTCTCTCAGCTCTTTTTTTCTTTTTACCTTTTCCAGAACTCCTCTTACAACTGCCGGCAGCCTCTTCAGGTGCTTGAGGGATTTTATTACATAATCATCAAGGCCGGATTTCATAGCCTCAACTGCCACTTCCTGATTCCCCGTGGCTGTAAACATAATCACAGGAATATCCGGATTCCTTTGCTTCACTATTTTTAGAACTTCCAGGCCACCTATCCATCTAATTCTGTAATCCGTTATAACTATATTGAAGTCTTCTTTTTCAATATGGTAGTCAAATGTTTCTTTATCAGGGACATGAATTATATCCACATCTCCAAATTCTTTTTTAAGCTCCCTCTGAATCAGAAACCTGTCGTCAGGATTGTCGTCAACAAGTAATATTCTAAGCTTTTCCTTCATTGCTATACTCCATTATTTCAGGAGGCTTGTTTAAATAGGCCCAGTAAACATGTATAGTGTTAACAAGGTTAACAAGTTCTTCAGGTTTTGTCGGCTTGGTAATATATGAATTCGCCCCAAATCTGTAGGCTTTGTTTATATCTGAAGGATGCGAGGAGGATGTAAGCATAATAACAGGAATTAAACTTATTTCAGTTTTCCTACTTCTCAGCCACCTTAGCACTTCAAATCCTGAGATCCCGGGAAGTTTGATGTCCAGAAGTATTAAAAACGGGAGAGGATATTTCCCCCGGTCATTAAAGTCCCCGGCTCCTGAGAGATACTCAATTGCCTGTTCTCCATCTCTCAGGAACAAAAGCGGATTATCCACATTTAACTTTAAAAAAGCTCTCTTAATAAAAAATATGTCGTCTGGATTATCCTCCACTATCATCAAGGGTTTTAAAGTTTTTTCCCCCTTTTCCATAATAACTCCTCTCTTTCTATCTTATTCCTCTAAACTTTTTAAATCAAACCAGAATGTGCTTCCTTTCCCTTCCCGGGATTCCACACCCAGTTTTCCGCCGAGCCTTTCTATTCCTCTTTTTACTATTGCAAGCCCGACCCCTGTGCCGGGATATGATTCTACACCGTGAAGTCTCTCGAACATTTCGAAAATTTTTTCCCTGTATTTTTCAGGTATTCCTATTCCGTTGTCCCCTATGAAAACCCTAACTTTATTTTTCCTTTTCTCAGTCCATATCCGAACATAAGGAGTGGTTCCATTCTTTACAAATTTTATAGCATTTGAAAGAAGGTTCAAAATCACATGATAAAGTATTGTTTTGCTTCCATAAACTAAAGGAAAGGGTTTTTTTATTTCAATTCTGGCTCCCCTTGCTTTAATTTCATCTCTCATGTTTTCAAGAACTTCCTCAATAATATCATCAAGCTTTACAGGTTCAATATTTATATCCATTCTTGAAATCCGGGAATACTGGAAGAGGTCGTTTATCATCTCGGTTAAATGTTCGGAAGATTTAATAATTCTCAATGCATATTCCTTTCCTTCTTCAGGAATTTCATCGCCATAATCTTCAAGCAAAGCACTGGCATAACCCATCATAGCTCTAAGAGGAGCCTTTAAGTCATGTGAAGTTATATAGACAAAATCCTCAAGTTCCCTGGTCCTCTCTTTTACCATATCCTCAAGCTTTTTTGTATAATTTCCCAGTTCTTCATGAACCATCGTCTGCTGAATCGCAATTCCAAGGGCAGTGGTAATTTCCTTAAGCACTTCTATCTCTTCTTCAGTAAAATTGTGGGGAGAATCAAACCCTATATTTAAAGTTCCTAAAAGTTTTCCCTTAAACAAAATGGGATAGGTTATATAGGAAACTAGCCCTTCTTTGAGAAGCAGTTTATCAACAGGATATAGTTTCTCCTCCGTCAGAAGATTCTCCACGATGTTAAGCTTCCCGGATTTTAAGTCTTCTATAT